>NZ_JBEAAM010000007.1:0-171276 GCF_040066175.1 Fontimonas sp. SYSU GA230001 | reverse complement strand
ATGACGCCGCCCGACGCCTCAATCAGGCTCGGGATCAGTTGTTCCTTTCCATCAGCAAAGCCCAGCGTCCCGCCGCCTGACAGCCCCTCACTCAGACCCACCCTTCAGGCTCATCTCTGGATTGGAAAGGACTGGGGCCTCGGCTTGAAAGGGACGGTTCGCCGCTTCAATATGCGCGCCCCATGAACTGGCTCAAGTCTCTCGTTGCGGGTAAGCGGTCGCCCCGCGCCGCGGTCCGGCGCATCCCCCGATCGGAACATCCGATCTCTCGATCGCAGTTCACCCAGGGCACGCTGCGCACGCTGTACGGCCTCAAGGATGCCGGCTACGAGGCCTATGTGGTCGGCGGCGGCGTGCGCGACCTGCTGGCCGGCGAGGCGCCCAAGGACTTCGACATCGCGACCAACGCGCATCCGGATCAGATCCGCGCGGTGTTCCGTTCCTGCCGCCTGGTCGGGCGCCGTTTCATGATCGCCCACGTGCGCTGGGGGCAGGAGGTGGTCGAGGTCACGACCTTCCGTGGCGCGATCACCGACGAGCATGAGCGCGACGACACCGGCCGCATCCTCGCCGACAACGAGTACGGGACGCTGGAGACCGATGCGTTCCGGCGCGATTTCACCATCAATGCGCTGTACTACGACATCAGTGACTACTCGATCGTCGATCACGTCGGCGGTCTCGAGGACATGCAGCGACGTATCGTCCGCCTGATCGGCGATCCCGAGACGCGCTACCGCGAGGATCCGGTGCGCATGCTGCGCGCGATCCGCATCGCCAACAAGCTGCGCTTCACGATCGACAAGAAGACCGCGGCACCGATTCCTTCGCTCGCCGGACTGTTGCGTGAGATCCCGCCGGCGCGGCTGTTCGACGAGGTCATCAAGCTGCTGCAGTCGCGCGAGGCGGTGGCCAACCTCGAAGGGCTGCATACGCACGGCCTGCTCAAGCACTTGCTGCCGATGACCGACGCGGCGCTGGCCGACGAGCGCGATGCGGCCTTCATCCGCCAGGCGCTGACCAACACGGCCGAGCGCATCGCCGGCGAGCAGAGCACCAGCCCCGCGTTCCTGTACGCGGCGCTGCTGTGGCCGGGCGTGGCCAGGGAATATCGCCGCCTGACCGAACGCGAAGGCCAGCACGCCAATGTCGCCATCGTGCAGGCGTCCGAAAAGGTACTCGCGCAGGCGCTGCACCACGTGATGATTCCGAAGCGCTTCTCGCTGCCGATGCGCGAGATCTGGACGCTCCAGCCGCGCTTCGACGCGCGCCAGGGCGGGCGCGCCAAGCGTCTGCTGGCGCACCCGCGCTTTCGCGCGGCCTACGATTTCCTGCTGCTGCGCGCCTCGGTCGGCGAGGTGCCGCAGGGGCTCGCCGACTGGTGGACGCGGGCGCAGACCGCCGATCAGCTCCCGCCCGTGCCGTCCGCGGACGACGAGGAAGTCTCGACCGATGCGCCGCGCAAGAAGCGCCGGCGCCGACGCGGTGGCCGCGGCCGGCGGGCCGGCGCGCCGGCCGGCGCACCGCCGGATGGGGAATGAAGCGCGCCTGGATCGGACTGGGCGCCAATCTCGGTGACCCGCCGGCGCAGCTGCGCACCGCCCTGGACCTGATTGCCGGGCTCGGCGAACTGCAGGCGGTGTCGCCGTTCTACCGCAGCGCGCCGATGGGGCCCGCGGATCAGCCGGACTACTGCAATGCCGTGTGCCGTCTGGCGACCGCGCTGGCGCCGGCGCAGCTGATGCAGCAGCTGCTGGCCATCGAGCGGCGCATGGGCCGCGTCCGCAGTCGCAAATGGGGGGCGCGCACGATCGATCTCGACCTGCTGCACGTCGAGGGCGAGTCCTGCGACACGGCCGAGCTGGTGCTGCCGCATCCAGGTATCGCCGCGCGCAATTTCGTGCTGGTGCCACTGGCGGAGCTCGACCCGGAGCTGGTGATCCCCGGACTGGGGCGCGTCGTCGAGCTGAGCGACCGGCTCGGGCGCGCAGACCTGGCGCCCTGGTAAGGGCCGTTACGAGGCGGTCAGCAGGATCACCTCGATTTCCTCGACGATCTCTTCCTGGCGCTCGCGGTTCTCGCGTCTTCTCAATATCGACAGACGTTCATCGAGCCGGTGCCGCGCCTGGTCCATCTGCTCCAGCCGCCGCCGGTTCTCTTCGAGCAGTGATTCGGACAGCGCCGCGTGCAGCAGCGTGTGCAGGTAATGCTCGATCAGTGCCTCCGCGCAGCGCCCAGGGTCGAGGTACAGCCGCGGGGCAAATGCCAGTCGTGGCGGCGGCAGCTCGACCGGCGGCAACAGCTGGCGGTGCACGATGCCGGCGGCGCCGTGATGCAGCACCCGCAGGCGCAGCGCCTGCTGCGGACGGCTGTCCGCAGCGTTTTCGATCGCCGCGAGCAGCTGCGCGAGCGTTGCCGGGATTTCATCGGCGACGCTGGGCGCACGCACGCGGCCGAGCACCGGCGTCGGGAACCCCCAGCCCTCCACGAGTTTGTCGCCGACGAGGATGACTCCGTCGGGCGGCCTTTCGCCGAAGCGGGTGGCGGCGGCCTGCGCGATGTGCGCGTTGAAGTCGCCGCAGAGGCCGCGCTCGGCACCGATCACGCAACAGATGTCGAAGGACGGTGTGCGCGGCGCCGGTAGTGCCGCGCCATGGAAGTGCACGACCTCGGCCAGCGCGGTTTCGATCTGACGGACCGACTCGCGCTGTGCGCCAATGTGCTCGCCGACACGGCGCAGTTCCACGAGCGCGAGCCCCTTCATGGCGCCGAGGATCTCGCTGATCTCGCCAAGGCTGGCGATGCGTGCCTGCAGTTCACGGCGCCGGCTCATCGCCCCGTCCCAGCCAGCTGCGTACCGACTGGCTCCACTGCGCGCGCTCGGCCTCCAGCGGCGGATGGCCGCCGGCCGGTCCGCTGCGCAGCCGTGCGAGCGCGTCGCGCAGCGCGGTGTCGCCGAGTCCGTCGAGCAGGCCGTCGTTGTAGGCGACCAGCCAGGCCAGCTGTTCGGAGATCGACAGTGGATCGAGCTGCCCTTGGCGCAGGATCTCGCGGAGCAGGCGGCCGCGCGCGATGCGCCCCTCCATGCCCGGGTCCAGGTGTGCGCCGAAGCGCGTGAACACCTCCAGTTCCAGGAACTGCAGGTAGTCGAGCTTCATGCGTCCGCTCTCGCGGCGGATCGCGGCATCCTGCGCCTTGCCACCGATGCGCGAAACCGAGCGCGCGATGTCGATGGCCGGTCGCGTGCCGCGGGCGAACAGCGCCGCGTCGAACAGGATCTGGCCATCGGTGATCGAAATCAGGTTGGTCGGGATGTATGCGGCGATCTCGCCCTGCTTGGTCTCGACGATCGGCAGCGCGGTGATGCTGCCGCCGCCGCGCGCGGCAGCGAGGCAGGTCGAGCGCTCCAGCAGACGTGCGTGCAGGTAAAAGATGTCGCCCGGATATGCCTCGCGCCCCGGCGGGCGCCGCAGCAGCAGCGACAGCTCGCGGTAGGTTCGGGCGTGTGTCGAAAGGTCGTCGTAGACGACCAGCGTGTCACGGCCGTCGAACGCCCAGGCTTCCGCGACCGCACAGCCGGCGAAGGGCGCGAGGTACTGCAGGCCGGGCGCGGCGCTGGCCTCGGCGACGACCACGGTCGTATGTGCCAGAGCGCCGGAGCGCCGCAGCACGTCGAGGGTATGGACCACGGACGAGCGTTTCTGTCCGATCAGCACGTAGATGCAGCGCAAGTCCTGGCCGGACTGATTGACCACGATGTCCAGTGCCAGGGCCGACTTGCCGGTACCGTTGTCCCCGATCAGCAGCTGGCGCTGGCCCTTGCCGATCGGCAGCAGCGTATCGACGATCTTGACACCGCTGTAGAGCGGCCGGGTGACGAAGTCCCGATCGACGATCGGCGGCGACGCCGTGTCGAGCGCGCGGCGCGTCGGTGCGGACGGCGCGGGTTTGCCGTCGAGCGGCTCGCCGAGGGGATCGACGACGCGGCCGAGCAGCGTGTCGCCGACGCCGATGTCGAGCCGGCGCCCGGGCAGTGCGGCGGCGATCCCGGCGCGCAGCCGCGGCGTCTGCCGCAGCAGCACGGTGCCGATCAGGCCGGCGGCGATCTGGAACACGACGGCCTGGCTGCCGTCCTCGAACTCGACGAGCTCGTCGATGCGTGCGGAGGGCAGGCCATCGACCCAGGCGACGCCGTCACCGACCGAGGTGACACGGCCGCGCTCGACGACGCGCAGTCCGAACCGGTAGCCGGCCAGTGCCGCGGCGCGCGCGGCGATCGGTGAAACGGGTTCAGGCTGCATCCGGGGACGAACTGCGGAAGTACGCCAGCTCGTCGGCGAGCGAAGCCTGCAGCAGCCACGGGCCGAGCGCGATGCGCAGGCCGCCGATGAGCTGCGGATCGACGCGGCGCGTCGCGTGCGCGCGCGTGCCCAGATGCGCACCGAGCGCATCGCGCAGCTGTGCGTAGCTCGCGTCCGGCAAGGGGTGTGCGCTGCAGATGTCGAGCTCGGCTCCGGACTTGGCGGCTTCGATCAGGCGCACTTTCTGTTCCACGTCCAGCGTGTCGAGATCCTCGACCAGCGCCGCGGCGATGCGCGCGTCGAGTTCCGGCCCGGACAGGCGTTCGAGCACGCGCGCAGCCAGGCGCAGGCCCTGATCGGCAGCGCGCGCCTCGAGCGCGCGATGCTGCTCCTGCTCGCGCCGCTCCTGCACCGCGCGCTGCTTCTCGCGCTCCGTGTCGAGCGCGGCGCGCAGCGAAGCGAGCTGCCGGTCGCGTTCCGCGGCGAGCTCGGCGTCGAGCTGCGCACGGCGCGCTTCGCGTTCGCGGTCCCAGTCCTTCATGCGCGCCTCGTACTGCATCTTGAGTTCGGCCGCCGCCTCGGCCTGCTGGCGCGCTTCGGCGAGCGTGGCGGCGACCGCGGCCTGGCGGCGGTCGATGGCGGCACGGACCGGTGCAAACAGAAAGCGGCGCAACAGCCAGAGCAGGATCAGGAAGTTGACGATCTCGAGGACGAAGGTGGTCGTGTCGATCTGCATGGCGGCCGCGCTACTTGACGAGATACGCGATCAGCGGATTGCGGAACAGCACGATCAGCACGACGACCAGCACGTAGATCGCCAGCGACTCGATCATGGCCAGACCGATGAACAAGGTGCGGGTGATCGGCTTTTCCGCCTCCGGCTGGCGCGCCAGTGCGTCGATCGCCTGGCTGATGGCGCGACCCATGGCCAATGCCGGCAGCATCACGCCGAGTGCGATCGCCAGCAGGGCGACGACGGTGGACAGCAGCGTGAACCAGGTCATGTCGTTCATGGGAGTCTCACGGAATGGCAGAGGCGGCGGTACGCCGCGACTGGATCGCGCCCGCGATGTAGACCAGCGCGAGCATGCCGAAGATGTAGGCCTGCACGAGGGCTTCGACGATATGCAGCAGCAGCAGCGGCACGGGGACCAGCAGGCCGCCGACCAGCAGCACCAGCAACGCGGCGATTTCCAGACTCATGATGTTGCCGAACAAGCGCATCGCCAGCGAGACCGTGCGTGTCAGCTCGCCGATGATGTGGAACGGCAGCAGGATCAGGGACGGCTGCGCGTAGTGCCGCAGGTGCGCCCACAGGCCGGCGCTGCGGATGCCGAAGGCATGGACCGACAGGAATACCAGCAGCGCGAGTGCGGTGGTCAGCGACAGGTCGTCGGTCGGCGACGACAGGCCGGGGACGATGCCCGTCAGGTTGGCTGCGACGAGGAAGATCCACAGGGTCCCGATCCAGTCGGCCAGACCCGCGGGGGATTCAGGCAGCATCGAGCGCACGGCGTCGTCGATGGCGCAGACGATGCCTTCGAGCGCGGACTGCCACGGCCCCGGCGTGTCGGTCATGCGCCGCGTGCCGAGGAAACCGGTCAAGCCCAGCGCCACGAGCAGGGCCCAGGTGGTGACCACGGTCCGCGAGATCGGCAGCGGACCGAGATGGAAGATCACCGGCGTGTCCATCAGGGGTGCTCGCGGATGTACAGATAGACGTTGACGGCGCCGATGCACAGGCCGAGCAGCATCAGGCTCACGGTCCAGCGCGACGAATAGGCCTCGGCGAGTCCGTCGATCCACACCCCGAGATAGGTGAGGCCGACGAGCGGCAGCACGAACAGCAGGCCGAGCGTGCCGAGGAACACGGTCTGGCCCAGCACACTGCGCCGCTCGTCGTCGGCGCGCCGCCGCCGGCGGATCTGCCGTTCGATCTGGCGCTGCAGGCGCTGCTGGCTCGGTTCCGCCTTCATGGTCGGCTCAGGCGCGACAGCCGTCGTGCCATCTCGCGCTCGAGGCGTGTCAGATGGCTGCGCAGCGTGCCCAGACGCTCGTCCTCGGCGCGCTGCTCGTCGTCGAGCGCCTCGCGGATGCGGCCGGGGTCCGAGCCCAGCAGATAACGCCGTGTCGTGATGTTCAGGACCGCGCCGTGAAAGCGCAGCACCGCGCCCGGCAGGGCGAGGTACTGCCAGTCCGCCGTGCCGGTCCTGAAGCGTGCCAGCCCGTAGCCGAGCGCAGTGATGAAGTGGGCATGGTGCGGCAGCAGACCGAACTGGCCGCTGGCATCCTCGCCGATGAAGTGGGTCAGACCGTCGATGCGCTCGCAGCGCGTTGCGCTGCACAGCTGCAGGGCAAAGCCGGTCATGCAAGCGCTCCGGTCATGCTGCCGCGCAGGTAGCAGCGTTCCTCGGGAAGATCGTCGTAGGCGCCGCGCAGGAACGCCTCGCAGTCGTCCAGGGTCTGCTGCAGCGGCACCGATGCGCCGGCCAGGCCCGTTTGCGCAGCGACGACGTGAAACGGCTGCGTCAGGTAGCGCTGCAGGCGCCGGGCGCGCTGCACGATGCGGCGGTCGGCCGCCGACAGGGCCTCGATGCCGAGCATCGCGATGATGTCTTCCAGCTCGTGGTGACGCGCCAGATGCTCGCGCACCGCGCCGGCGATCGCGAAGTGACGATCACCGAGCTGGTTGCGGTCCATCAGCTTGCTGGTCGAGCGCAGCGGATCGACGGCCGGGTAGATGCCCTTGGCCGCCTGTTCGCGCGACAGCACGACGACCGTGTCCAAGTGCGCGAAGATCGCGGTCACCGCCGGATCGGTCATGTCGTCGGCCGGCACGTACACGGCCTGCACCGAGGTGATGCTGCCGCTGGTCGTCGAGGCGATGCGTTCCTGCAGTTCGGCGACTTCCGAGGCCAGCGTCGGCTGGTAGCCGACCGTCGCCGGCATGCGCCCGAGCAGGCCGGAGATCTCGCTGCCGGCCTGGACGAAGCGGAACACATTGTCGATCAGCAGCAATACTTCCTTGCCCAGTGCGTCGCGCAGGTACTCGGCGTAGGTCAGCGCGGTCAGGCCGACGCGGAAGCGCACGCCCGGCGACTCGTCCATCTGTCCGAACACCATCAGCGACTTCGGCAGTACTCCCGCCTTGCGCAGCTCGTGCCACAGCTCGTGGCCCTCGCGGATGCGCTCGCCGATGCCGGCGAACACCGAGACGCCGCTGTGCAGGCGCACGATCGCGTTCATGAACTCGGTGAGCAGGACGGTCTTGCCGACGCCGGCGCCGCCGAACAGCCCGGTCTTGCCGCCGCGCACGAAAGGGCACAGCAGGTCGATCACCTTGATGCCGGTCAGCAGCAGGCCGTCGGTGCCGGCGCTGTCCGCCAGCGGCGCCGGCGGGGCGAGTACCGGCGCCCAGCGTTCCGCGGCGAACGCGCCCTCGCCGTCGAGCGGTGCGCCGAAGGCATCGAGCACACGGCCCAGGCAGCCGGGTCCCACCGGTACCCGGAGCGTGCCGCCATTGGCGTAAACCGGTTGTCCGCGGCGCAAGCCGGCGGTGCGGTGCAGCGCGATCGCGCGCAGATGGTTTTCGTCGAGGTCGCGGAACACCTCGAACAGATATCGTTCGCCGCCGTCGCCGAGCGCATACAGCGCATCGTGCAGCGGCGGCATCGTCGCGCAGGCAACATCCACCACCGGCCCATCGACGCGGTCGATGACCCCCACCGGGCTGCCGATCGGGCGGTCCATCGTGTCCATGGTCGGCGGCGCGCCGGTTCTCCTTGCACCCGGGGGAGGCCACATTCTCGCGTCGGAACGCGCGGCCGCCCATTGATCTGCGTCAAGCAGCCGCCGTCCGCGCGGCGCCCTTTGTTATAGTCGCGCCCTCTGCGCCGGGGCCCACCGATGGATGCCGCCAAACCCGTGAACATCGCCGAACTGCGTCGCATGCGCGCCGCGGGTGAGAAGATCGCCTGCCTGACCTGCTACGACGCCAGCTTCGCGCTGATCGAGGACCGCGCCGGCGTCGATGTCGTGCTGATCGGTGATTCGCTGGGCATGGTCATCCACGGCGGCAGGACGACGACGCCGGTGACGGTCGATCAGATCGTCTATCACTCGAAATGCGTGGCGCCGCACCTGCAGCGGGCGTTCCTGATCGCCGACCTGCCATTCCTGTCCTATGCGACGCTGGAGCGCGCGCTCGACGCCTCGCAGCGCGTGATGCAGGAAGGCGGGGCGAAGATGGTCAAGCTCGAAGGTGGGCGTGAGCAGGCCAGCATCGTCGAGTACCTGTCGGTGCGCGGCGTGCCGGTGTGCGCGCATCTGGGGCTGCAGCCGCAGTTCATCCACAAGATGGGCGCGTTCAAGGTGCAGGGACGCGACGATGCGGCCGCCGAGGCGATGGTGCACGACGCGCACGTGCTCGCCGAGGCCGGCGCCGACCTGCTGCTGCTCGAATGTATCCCGGCGGGGCTGGGCCGGCGCATCGCGCAGGCTTCGCCGGTGCCGGTGATCGGCATCGGCGCCGGTCACGACGTCGATGGCCAGATCCTGGTGCTGCACGACATCCTGCACATCTCGCCGACGGTCACCCTCGGCCGCACGCCGCGGTTCGTGAAGAACTACATGAACGGTGCGCCGGACATCGAGTCGGCGATCCGTGCCTATGTGCAGGAAGTGAAGTCGGGTGCGTACCCGGCGCCCGAGCACTGCTTTTGAAGAGCATGTCTGTACCTGACAAGCCGCTTCCAAAACAAGATGCTGACCATACATACCGTCGCTGAGTTGCGATTGCAGCTCGGCGCCTGGCGCAGGGCCGGCGAGCGCATCGCCTTCGCGCCGACGATGGGCAATCTGCACCGCGGCCACCTGAGGCTGATGGAACAGGGCCGGCAGCACGCCGAGCGTGTCGTCGCCAGCATCTTCGTCAATCCGCTGCAGTTCGGGCCGAACGAGGACTTCGACCGCTATCCGCGCACGCTCGCCGCCGACCAGGCCGCGCTCGAAGGCGCCGGCGTCGATCTGCTGTTCGCCCCTTCGGTCGCCGAAATGTATCCGCAGGGCCGCGACGGTCTGACCCTGGTCCGCGTGCCGGGCGTGACCGAGATCCTCGAAGGCGCGTTCCGGCCCGGGCATTTCGACGGCGTCGCCACGGTCGTCAACATCCTGTTCAACCTGGTGCAGCCCGATCTCGCGCTGTTCGGCGAGAAGGATTACCAGCAGCTGGCGGTGATCCGGCGCATGGTCGCCGACCTGCGCATGCCGCTGCAGGTCGTCGGCGTGCCGACCGAGCGTGATGCCGACGGCCTCGCGCTGTCCTCGCGCAACCAGTACCTGAGCGCGGCGGAACGGGCACGGGCGGGTGAGATCCACCGCAGCCTGACGACCGTTGCCGATGCGCTGACGGGCGGTCGCCGCGACTTCGAAGCGATGTCGCAAGAGCAGCGCAATCGATTGAATACAATCGGTTTTGATGTGCAGTACCTGGACGTGCGCCGACCCGACCTGGGGGTTCCGCAGGCTTCCGACACGGCTTTTGTCGTCCTCGTTGCCGCCAAGCTGGGGAACACCCGGTTGATCGACAACGTCCAAGTGGCATGTCGGCCAATGTGACAGGAATTTGATGCACTGCGGAATTGCGGCTAGACTGCCGCGCCGCCGTGACGCAAGTCACAGCTCCGGGCGTATGTCTTAGTGGGCCGCCCGCCATATCCAAGACCCATGGATCACCGCGCGCATGTCTTTGTGGGCCGCCGGTGGACCAGATCCTAGAGAGGCATACGCCATGCAATTGCACATGCTCAAATGCAAGCTGCACCGCGCGTGCGTGACGCACGCGGAGCTCGACTACGACGGTTCCTGCGCGATCGATTCCAAGCTGCTCGAACTGGCCGGCATCCTCGAATTCGAGCAGATCGACATCTACAACATCACCAACGGCGAGCGCTTCACGACTTACGCGATCAAGGCCGAACCGGGCTCGGGCATCATCTCGGTCAACGGCGCTGCCGCACACAAGGCCCGTGTCGGCGACCGCGTGATCATCTGCGCCTACGGCGTGGTGGAATCGGCGGCGGCGCGCAACCACAAGCCGCGCCTGGTCTATCTCGACGAACACAACCGCGTCGTGCGCACCGCCAATACGATCCCCGTGCAAGCGGCGTTGGTGTCGTCCTGACAAGATCGCGGCCGTCCATGGTCGCGGGATCCAAGGGGGCAGCCGGGCTGCCCCCTTCGCATTTGAGGTCGGTATGACGACGAGCGTCCGTGCCTGGTTCCCGACGCTGATCTACGCCGAACGCCTGCAGGCGCGCGGCCTGCGGGCGTTCAACCTCGAGCTGCTCGACGAGTGCCGGCGCATCCGCGACTACGATGCCGCCGGGCGGCGCTGGTCGGCGGCCAACTACCCGCTCGGCTACACCAGCTACGGTTCGCTGGACCGCCTGCATCGCTTTTCGTCCACCTTCGATCTGCTGCGGCAACGGATCGACCCGCACGTCGCGGCGTATGCGCGGGCGCTGGACTGGGACCTGCAGGGTGGGCGCCTGGAGATGACCGATTGCTGGATCAACGTGATGCCGCGCGGCTGCGCGCACAGCTTCCACGTGCATCCGCAGGCGGTGGTCAGCGGGACGTACTACGTCGCCACGCCCCAGGGCTGCGCCGGTCTCAAGTTCGAGGACCCGCGCCTGACAAAGATGATGGCGGCACCCGGCAGGCGGGCGCGGGCGCGGCCCGAGCAGCGGCCGCACATCAGTTACCCGGCGCGGGCCGGACAGGTGATCCTGTTCGAGAGCTGGCTGCGCCACGAGGTGCCGGCGAGCCCGGTCGATGCCGAGCGCGTCAGCATCAGCTTCAACTACCACTGGCGCTGATGCAGCCGGGCACCGGACCTGTCAGTCGCGGTCCCGGTACGAGCGCTTGGGACCGAAGCCGTAGGTGACGGTGAAGCCGATCGCATCGACGCCGCTGAGCATGCGCGCATAGACCAGTTCGACGCCGCCCAGGTCCTTGCCATAGCGCCAGCCCAGCCCGCCGGAATACACCGCGCCGCTGCGTTCCTTGTTGGTGATCTCGTCGATCGAGGTCACCTGGTAGCCGTAGCCGGCGCGGCCGGTGGCATAGAAGCGGCCGGGCGACTTCAGCACCAGATAGGCGCCGAGCAGCTGCATCTGGAAGTCGCTGCCGCTGCTGGTGACCTGCTGGCCGCCGCTGGCCGGCGTGCAGCCGGGCGGAAACGGCGGATTGTTGATCTGGCAGTTGCCGTCGCTGCCGCCGATGACCGAACTGCCACCCTTGTTCTCGCCGGGGATGATGGTCACCGAGCCGTTGACCTCGGCCGCGATCCAGTTGAGGTTTGGTACGCGGATGCCGAGCGTGAAGTCGAGATTGACCGCTTCCTTGAGGTTGTCGTAGTGGGTCTTGACGCGCGACAGGCCGATGCCGCTGTAGGTCACCGACTCGTCGTCGCGCGGTTCGTCGTGACGCCGGGGCTCGGCGTCGGTCTTGACCGGGATGGTCTGGGTCGCGGGGGGCTCGGCTTCCGGTTCCTCGGCGCGTGCGGCAGCGCCGATGCCGAGGAACAGGCAGAGGCCGGACAGTGCAAGTCGTCGATACATGGTCTCTCTCGAAAGCAGGGGAACCCGATGCGTTGCCGGGTCCGTGCAGGCTTAGTCGCCGGGAAACGCGATAAGTTCAGCCCGGGGGCCACTTCATCGGCCGCCCGGCCAGGATATGTAAGTGCAGGTGAAAAACGGACTGGCCGGCCGCCGCGCCGTTGTTGACCACCAGGCGGTAGGCCTCGCCGAAGCCTTCCGCCGCCGCGATCTTCGAGGCCACCAGCATCAGGTGTCCGAGCAGGGCCTGGTCCGCGGCGTCGGCGTCGGACAGCTTGACGATCGGCTTGCGCGGCACGAGCAGGATATGCACCGGTGCGGCCGGATTGATGTCGCGGAAGGCGACGCACTGCGTATCCTCGTAGACGATGGTCGCTGGAAGTTCGCGGTCGATGATCTTCTCGAACAGGGTTTTTGCCATGTCGCTCGGGATTCAACGGGGATCGGGGCCGAATTGCTAGCATACGCTCCTTCCCGCGACCTTCCAGCATGAGCGCCACCACCGACGCGATCCGCAAACCCTGGCCGACCTATCGCCGCCTGCTCAGCTATTCGCTGCCGCACTGGCGCGTGATGCTGCTGGCCTCGCTCGCCACTGCCGCGTTCGCCGGAGTCGATGCCAGCTTCGCGGCGCTGGTCAAGCCGCTGCTCGACAAGGCCTTCGTCGAGCAGAACCCGACCCATATCCGCTGGATGCCGCTGATCATCATCGGCCTGTTCCTGGTGCGCGGCATCAGCTGGTTCGCGTCCAGCTACGGCATGGCCTGGGTCGCGCGCCGCGTCGTCAAGGATGTGCGCGGCGAGTTGTTCGACAAGCTGCTGCGCCTGCCGGTGCGCTACTACGACCAGGTCAATTCCAGCCAGCTGATTGCGCGCCTGACCTACCACGTGGAGCAGCTGGCGGACGCGGCGAGCACGGTGCTGACCAACGTCCTCAAGGACAGCCTGTCGATCGCCTTCTACATCGGCCTGATGACCTGGCTGAACTGGAAACTGACGATCTTCGTCTTCGTCGTCGCGCCGTTCATCGCGCTGATCGTGCGCTACGTGAGCCGCCGCTTCCGCATGATCAGCGCGCGCATCCAGCAGAGCGTCGGCGACGTGACCGAGGCGGCCGACGAGGCGATCTCGGGTCAGCGCGTCGTCAAGATCTACAACGGCCAGAACTACGAGTCGCGGCATTTCGCCAGGGTCAACGAGAGCAACCGCTGGCTGTCGATGAAGATCGTCGCGACGCGTTCGGGCAGCGCGGCGGTGATCCAGTTCATCGCGGCGTGGGCGGTGGCGGCCATCGTCTATGTCGCCACACAGCCGAGCATGCTCGCGGAGATGACGGCCGGCACCTTCGCCGCGTTCATGCTGGCGATGCTGTCGCTGATGCAGCCGATGAAGAACATGGGCAGCGTCAACGAGCGCCTGCAACGCGGGGTGTCCGCGGCCGCCGAGATCTTCGCGATGCTCGACGAGACCGTCGAGCCGGAGGAGGGCAGCCGCATCCTCGAGCGGGCGCGTGGCGCCATCGCCTTCGAAGCGGTGCGATTCCGTTACCGCCCGGAATTGCCGGACGCGCTCAAGGGCATCGATCTGCGGATCGAGCCGGGACAGACCGTGGCCTTCGTCGGCAAGTCCGGCAGTGGCAAGTCCACGCTGCTGTCGCTGCTGCCACGCTTCTACGACGTGACCGAGGGCTGCATCCGGCTCGACGGCCATGACCTGCGCGAGTACCGCCTGCGCGACCTGCGTGCGCAGATCGCGCTGGTGGATCAGCAGGTGCGTCTGTTCAGCGCGACGGTCGCCGAGAACATCGCCTACGGCATGGAGCCGATGCCCGACGAGGCGCAGATCATCGATGCTGCCCGGCGCGCCCACGCCTGGGAGTTCATCGAGAAGCTGCCGCGGGGGCTGCAGACGCCGGTCGGCGAGAACGGTGCGACGCTGTCCGGCGGCCAACGCCAGCGCATCGCCATCGCGCGCGCCCTGCTCAAGGATGCGCCGGTGCTGATCCTCGACGAGGCCACCTCGGCGCTGGACACCGAATCGGAGCGGCTGATCCAGGAGGCCCTTGCAACGCTGGTCGAGGGCCGCACCACCCTGATCATTGCGCACCGCCTCTCGACGATCCAGCACGCGGACCTGATCGTCGTCATGCAGGACGGACGTATCGTCGAGACCGGCCGGCACGATGCACTGCTGGCGCGCGACGGACTTTACGCAGCCCTGCACCGCATGCAGTTCGACGAGCAGGGGGGCGAATGATGCAGGCCTGGTTGCAGGCGCGCTGGTATGCATCCGCCGCGCCGCCTGCCGGCTTGCTGCCGTTGTCGTGGCTGTACGGCGTCCTGTCCGCGCGCAGGCGCCAGCGACTGACACGGGACGCGGCGCGTCTGCCGGTGCCGGTGATCGTCGTCGGCAACATCACCGTGGGCGGTACCGGCAAGACACCCTTCGTGATCTGGCTGGTCGAGCGCCTGCGCGAGTGGGGGTTCACCCCCGGCGTCGTCAGCCGCGGTTACGGGGGGCGCGCACCGGGCTATCCGTTCCGGGTCGTCGCCGACGGCGATCCCGCGCACAGCGGCGACGAACCACTGCTGATCGCGCGCCGCTGCGGCTGCCCGGTGATGGTCGATCCGGACCGCCGCGCCGCAGCGGCTGCGCTGGTCGCGGGTGGCGCGGTCGATGTGATCGTCGCCGACGATGGCCTGCAGCACTATCGGCTGGCGCGCGATCTCGAAATCTGCGTGATCGACGGGCCGCGTGGCCTGGGCAACGGTGCGCTGCTGCCGGCCGGGCCGCTGCGCGAGCCGCCGGCACGGCTGCATGAAGTCGATCTGATCGTCGTCAACGGCGAGGGCTGGAACGACGCCGCGCTGCGGCCGCTGCGCATGCGGCTCGGTGGCGACCGCGTCTGGTCGCTGGCCGGCGGCACCGAGCGTACGCTGGGGTCGTTCGCCGGCCAGGCCGTGCACGCGGTCGCCGGCATCGGCCATCCCCCGCGGTTCTTCGCTGCGCTGCGCGCCGCCGGCCTGCTCGTGATCGAGCATGCCTTTGCCGATCATCACCGCTATCGTGCAACGGACCTGGCGTTCGCCGACGAGCTGCCGGTGCTGATGACCGAGAAGGATGCGGTCAAGTGCCTGCGCTTCGCGCGCTCCGGCTGGTGGGCACTGGCGGTGGATGCGCATCTCGCCTCCCTCGACGCCGCGCGTGTGCAAGAATCTGCGGCCCGTCTGAGGACCCACCGATGATCGACAAACGCCTGCTGGACATTCTCGTCTGTCCGGTCACGAAGGCGCCCCTGGAATGGCATCCGGAGCGCAACGAACTGTGGTGCCGCGCTTCGCGGCTGGCCTATCCGGTGCGGGATGGCATTCCGGTGATGCTGGAAGAGGAGGCACGCAGCCTCAGCGACGAGGAGCTGCGCAAGTGAACGGCGCAGCGGCCTTCAAGGTCGTGATCCCGGCGCGGCTGGGTTCGACGCGCTTGCCGCGCAAGGTGCTGCGCGAGATCGCCGGCAAGCCGGTGGTGCGCCACGTCTGGGAGGCGGCACGGCGCACGCAAGCCGACGAAGTGGTGATCGCCACGGACAGCGACGAGGTGTTCGATGCCTGCCGCGGCTTCGGCGCCGACGTCCAGCTGACCTCCGCACAGCACCAGTCCGGGACCGATCGCGCCAACGAGATCGCGCGCAGCCGCGGATGGGATGCGCGGACGATCGTCGTCAACCTGCAGGGCGACGAGCCGCTGATGCCGCCGCAGCTGGTGCGTCAGGCGGCATCGCTGCTCGCGGACGACGCCGAGGCCCATATCGCCTCGCTGTGTCACCCACTGCACAGCGCAGAGGAGTGGCTGAATCCGAACGTCGTCAAGCTGGTGCTCGACCGCCGCGGCTATGCCCTTTACTTCTCGCGCGCGCCGATTCCGTGGCGGCGCGATGGTTCGACCCGTGAAGCGCCGCAGATGCCCGAGGGACTCGCCTACAGGCACATCGGTCTCTACGCGTATCGCGTCGCCGCGCTCGCCGAATTCAGCCAGCTGCCGCCGGCGCCGCTGGAGGCCTGCGAGGCGCTCGAACAGCTGCGCGCCCTGACGCACGGATTTCGTATCCGCATGGGCGTCGTCGATAACCCGCCGCCGCGCGGCATCGACACGGAGGACGATTTCAAGGTCGTCGCGGCCCTGCTGACGCGCTGACCAGTGGATCGGTGAAACGAAAACGGCGCACCTCAGGTGCGCCGTTTTCGTTGCCGCACGCGCGGCGCCTTCAGTTCCTGTCCTTGTCGGTGCCGGACTGGCTCGCTTGCTCGAACAGCCTCATGTAGTCGGAGGCCGGGGCGGTGGCGCGAAACTTCGGCGGCTCGTTGGTGCCGGACGTTGCTTCCGCGGTCGCGCCGGCCGGCTCGGCTGCAGGCGCTGCTGCGGCTTCCTCGGCGACAGGCTCGGTGGTCTCGGCCGCCGGCGCGAGGTCGAGGGTCTGCGCCGGCGCGGGGACCGGCGCCGGGGCGTCGAAAGCCATCGGCTCGGTGGCCACCGGCGGCATCTCCGCCGGCGCGGTCGCCGTGTCCTCGATCGCCGGCAGGCCGGTGCCCGGTGCGGCGTCGGCGGCTGGTTCCAGCGGCAGGTCCGGCTGTTGCTGAAGCTCGACGACATCCGCTGCCGCGTCGGCTGCTTCGTCGATGCTGCTGGCGGCAGCGCCGGCCACGCCGGCCGCTGCAGCCTCGCGCTCGCGCCGCTCGCGGCCGCGGCCGCGGCCACCGCGACGACGGCGCCCGCGTCCTTCGCGGCTCTCGCCGCGCTCGGCGCTGCCGCCGTCTTCCGCACCCGGGACGGCGACCATCGGTTCCTGAGCCGCCTCGGCCCCGGCAGCCGCCGGCGGCGCTGCGGGCGGGGCTTCAGGGCGCGGCGCAGGGGACGGTTGCGACCGCTGCTGGGGCGGCTGGCCGCCGCGTTGCTGCTCGTCGCGTCGTGCCGGATTCTGCTGCTGCTGCGGACGCTGTGACGGGCCGCCGCGGTCGTCGCGTCTGGCGGGCTGCTGCTGCGAACGCTGCTGCGGCTTCTGCTGCTGTTGCGGCGCCTGGCGCTCACCGCGCTTGTCGCCGTCGCGGCGGCGCTCCTGGCCGCGATTCGCGTCGCGGCGCTGGTCGCCGCGGTCGCGGCGGTCGTCGCGGCGCTCCGTGCGGTTTTCGCGGCGCGGCTGCGCCGGGCTGGCCGCCGCCTGGGCCGGCGCGGCAGGCCGGGCGCCGAAACCTAGCCAGCGTGCCAGCTTCGCCCAGAAACTTTCGCCGCCGGCCGCGGCGACCGGCACCATCGCCGGCGCAGCGGATTCGCGGATCACGATCGGTGCCGGCGTGGACGGCAGAATCTGCTTGACCGCCGCCTCGGCCGGTGCCCGCACGATGGCCGGCGGCCGCGCCAGTTCCTCGTGCGCCGCGGCGTCGAAATTCTGGGCCAGCTGGTAGCTGATCGCGCTGTTGTTGTCCTGCTGCAGGTGATCCGCGCGCACGCGCCGGATCTCGTAGTTCGGCGTATGCATCGTCGGGTTCGGCACCAGTGCGATGTGCACGCGGCAGCGCGCCTCGATCTCGCGCACCGCCAGGCGCTTCTCGTTGAGCAGGAAGGTGCCGACGTCCACCGGCACCTGCGCGATGATGCGGCCGGTGCGCTCCTTCATCGCCTCTTCCTCGATCAGGCGCAGGATCGACAGCGACAGGCTCTCCACCGAGCGGATCTGGCCGCGTCCCGAGCAGCGCGGGCAGGGGATCTGGGTGTGCTCGGCCAGCGTCGGACGCAGGCGCTGGCGCGACAGCTCCAGCAGGCCGAAGCGCGAGATGCGGCCGAGCTGGATGCGTGCGCGGTCCATCTCGACCGCCTGCTCCAGACGCTTCTCGACCTCGCGCTGGTTCTTGGTCGAGTTCATGTCGATGAAATCGATCACGATCAGGCCGCCGAGGTCGCGCAGGCGCAGCTGGCGGGCGATTTCGTCGGCCGCTTCGAGGTTGGTGTTGAACGCGGTGTCCTCGATGCTGCCGCCGCCGGTGGCCTTGGCCGAGTTGATGTCGATCGCGGTCAGCGCCTCGGTGTGGTCGATCACGATCGAGCCGCCGGACGGCAGGCGGATGGTGCGCTCGTGTGCCAGCTCGATCTGCGACTCGATCTGGAAGCGCGAGAACAGCGGCATCTCGTCACGGTACAGTTTGAGCCGCGGCAGCTGCTGCGGCATCACGTGGGCGAGGTGCACGCGCGCCTGCTCGTAGATCTCCTCGTTGTCGATCATCACCTCGCCGATGTCCGGGCGCAGGTAGTCGCGCAGCGCACGCAGGATGATGTTGTTTTCCTGGTAGATCAGGAACGGCGCCTTGCGCTCCTCGGCGGCCTTCTCGATCGCGGTCCAGATGTCCTTGAGATAGTCCGCGTCCCACTGCAGCTCCTCGACCAGCCGGCCGACGCCGTTGGAGCGGATGATCACGCCCATGCCGTCCGGGATCTGCAGCTTTTCCAGCGCTTCCTTGGCTTCCTCGCGCTCGTCGCCCTCGGCGCGGCGCGATACCCCGCCGGCCCGCGGGTTGTTGGGCATCAGGACCAGGTAACGGCCGGCCAGCGAGATGAAGGTGGTCAGCGCCGCACCCTTGTTGCCGCGCTCCTCCTTCTCGACCTGGACGATGACTTCCTGACCTTCCTGCAGCTGATCGCGCAGGTTGCCGGACTTGCCGTCCTTGAAGTAGGACCGGGCGATCTCCTTGGCCGGCAGGAAGCCGTGGCGCTCGCCGCCGTAATCGACGAAGCAGGCTTCCAGCGAGGGTTCGACGCGGGTGATGCGGCCTTTGTAAACGTTGCCTTTCTTCTGTTCGCGGGCGGCGGTTTCGATGTCGAGGTCAATCAGCCGCTGGCCATCGACGATGGCCACGCGCAGCTCCTCGCGCTGCGTGGCGTTGATCAGAATGCGTTTCATTGAATGTTTCCTGGTCGGCGCCCAGGCGCGCGGTGGGGCGGATCGGCAGGACGGCCATCATCACGGTGTGGGTCATCTGCGGTGCCCGAGAGGCGCGCGAGCGCGGGTTGTTGTCGAATGTCGGTGCGACGGTCGGCGATCGAGCCGGCCGCCAGAACTCAGTCGGGGGCGGGCTGTCGGCAGCCGAACGGGCTGCTAGAATGCCGGCCGCGCCTTCCCCTCATCTCACTTCCGTATCCGTCGATTCGGGAACGGCCAGATATTTCAATCGATTGGCGCGCCTGAACCCACGGAGTGTCATATTTTGACACAGAAACGCCCTCAAGTCCGCAAAGTCGCGGTGGGCCCCGGCGATGCCGGCCAGCGCATCGACAATTTCCTGCTGAAACAACTCTCTGGCGTGCCCAAGTCGCACGTCTATCGCCTCCTGCGCTCGGGGCAGGTGCGGGTGGACGGCGGCCGGGTCAAGCCGGAACGCAAGCTCGCACAGGGCGAGGAAGTGCGTATCCCGCCAGTGCGCGAAGCCGACAAGGGCGAGGCGGTGCGCCCGCCGGACGCGGTCCTGAACCGGCTGCGCGACGCGATCATCCACGAGGACGAGCATTACCTCGCCATCAGCAAGCCGGCGGGGTTGTCGGCGCATGCCGGCAGCGGCGTGCCCTACGGCGTGATCGAAGCGGCGCGCGCCTGGGGGCGGCACCCATTCCTGGAGCTGTGTCACCGCCTGGACCGCGACACCAGCGGCGTGCTGCTGCTGGCGAAGTCTCGGCCGGCGCTGCTGCGCGCGCAGCGCGCGTTGAAGCACGGCGAAGCCGAGAAGCGCTACTTCGCGCTGCTGGTCGGCCGCTGGCGCGGCGAGGACCGCGACGTCGATGCCGCGCTGGTGCGCAGCGCGATCGCCGGCGGCGAACGGCGCGTGCGCATCGACGAGGAGGACGGCAAGCCGTCGAAGTCGCGCTTCTCGCCTAAGAGCCGCTATGCAGTCGCGACGCTGTGCGAGGTGCAGATCTTCTCCGGCCGCACGCACCAGATTCGTGTGCACGCCGCCGCGCTGGGACATCCGGTGGCCGGCGACGACAAGTACGGCGAGCGCGAGGACAACCGCCGCTTCAGGGAGCTCGGCCTCAAGCGCATGTTCCTGCATTCGCACTTCCTGGCGCTGCCGGCGCAGAACGAGTTCCCGAAGCTGATCCTCAACGCGCCGCTGCCGGACGAGCTGCGCGATCTGCTCGACCGTCTGCCGCGGGGCCGCTAGAAGATGCATCGGGTCAGGCTGCTGATCTTCGACTGGGACGGGACGCTCGCGGATTCCGCCGCGCAGATCGTGTCGGCGATGCAGACGGCGATCCGTGGGCTGAAGCTGCCCGAGCGCAGCGACGAGGCGATCCGCGAGCTGATCGGCCTGGGGCTCAACGAGGGTCTGCAGCGCCTGTACCCGGAACTGCAGCTGCAAGGCTTGCGCGCGCTGCTCGACGGCTACCGCGCGCGCTGGCTGTCGGAAGGCGCCGGCGAGGCGCCGCTGTTCGCGGGGGCGCTCGGTGCGGTGCATGATCTGCACGCCCGGGGATACCGGATCGCGATCGCCACCGGCAAGTCGCGGCGCGGCCTCGACCGTTCGCTGGCGCACCATCACGAGCTGGCGCGCGTCGTCGTCAATTCGCGCTGCGCCGACGAAACCGCGTCGAAGCCCGATCCGCTGATGCTGCGCGAGCTGCTGCTCGAAGAACGTCTGCAGCCCGAGCAGGCGCTGATGATCGGCGACACCGAGTACGACATGGCGATGGCGCAGGCGATCGGCATGCCGGGCCTGGGCGTGGCCTGCGGGGTGCACGAGTCGGGACGGCTGCGACGCGCCGGCGCGGCGGCGGTGCTCGATGCCGTGCGCGCGCTGCCGGGCTATCTCGAAGGCCGGCTTCAGGGCAGCGCGTAACCCGCCTCGCGCAGCAGTCTGCAGACGGCGATCAGTGGCAGGCCGATCAGCCCGGTCGGATCGCTGCTCTCGATCGCCTCGAACAGGCTGATGCCGTACCCCTCGCACTTGAAGCTGCCGGCGCAGTCGAGCGCCGGCTCGGCATCGACGTAGCGCTCGATCTCCGCGTGCTGCAGCGCGCGGAAGCGGACCGTGGTCGTGTCCAGCGCCGCGAAGTGACCGCCCGGCGTCAGCAGGCAGACCGCCGTCAGGAACTGCACGGTCCGGCCGGACGCCGCGTTCAACTGTTCGATCGCCCCTGCGCGACTGCCCGGCTTGCCCTGCAGTCGTCCGTCGAGCACCGCGACCTGGTCGGAGCCGAGAATCCAGGCTTGCGGATGTGCGGTGCGCAGGGCCTGCGCCTTGGCGCGCGCGAGCCTTTGCGCCAGAGACGGCGGTGTTTCCCCCGCGCGCGGTGATTCATCGACCTCAGGGGCGATCGCCGTGAACGGGATCCGCAGGCGCGCCAGCAGCTCGGCGCGGTAGCGCGAGCCCGAGGCCAGCAGCAGGACCGGCGGCGCGCCGGCAGCGGCAAGATTAGGCATTGAATTTCTTTGACATTCGCGAGGCTGCTCACTATGATGCGCGCCCCCTCAGGCCCAAGGGTAGTCCAGGGGCAGGCGATGAGCATTCCGCGCGAAGTGCAGGCCTCGGTCGCGGTCGCCCAGGAGCAGCGTTTCCAGGGCGAGCTGACGATCCGCAGCTGCGAGCGACTGCGCGAGGCGGTGATCGCCGATGCGGCAGCTGCACTGCAGGTGGACATCCGCGCCGATGCGCGCAGCGGCTGGCCGCGCGTGCATGGACGGGTCAGCGGCCGGGTGGACCTGGAGTGCCGGCGCTGCGGACAGCGCTTCGCTCATCCGCTGGACCTGGCGCTGGACCTGCGCCTGGTGCGCGACGAGGCCGAGGAACGCGCGGTGCTGGCGGACGCCGAGCCTTACTGCGCGGTGGACGATCGGCTGCCGGTGCGGGAACTGATCGAAGAGGAAGTGTTGCTGGCGTTGCCGATGCTGCCGCGTTGCGAGTCGTGCGAGAATGACATCGCGAATGCGCCGTCGGCGCCGCAAGAATCATCGGAAGAGAAGCCTGAGAATCCGTTCGCGGTACTCAAGCGGACCTTGAAGACCCATCAGTGAGTAGTGGGGCTTGAGAAGCCCGACGGAGTGGAGCAATGGCAGTTCAGGATTCCAAGAAATCGCGCGCGTACCGCGGTCATCGCCACGCGCACTGGAAGCGCAAGGCCCAGGCCCCGGCGCTGTCCACCGATCCGACCTCGGGCGAGACGCATCGCCGTCACCACGTGACCGCGGACGGCTACTATCGCGGCAAGAAGGTCATCGAGAAGGCCACGGCTGTCGAAGAAGTCGGCGAGTAGGACTCGCGGCCCGCGGGCGCTCACATGGCGGCACCCGCCCGATGACACCGGTCGTTCTGGCCATTGATGCAATGAGCGGCGACCACGGCCTCGCAGCGGCCGTGGACGGCGCTCTTTTGGCGTTGGCGGCGCATCCCGAGCTGCACGTCGTGCTGGTCGGCGACGAGGCGCAGATCACCAGCCGGCTGTCGCAGCGCCACCACAGCGCGGATGCGCGTGTACGCGTGCAGCATGCCTCGGAGATCGTGGCGATGGACGAGTCGCCGTCGAAGGCGCTGCGCAACAAGAAGGATTCGTCCATGCGCGTGGCGATCAACCTGGTCAAGGATGGCCGCGCGCAGGCCGCGGTGTCCGCCGGCAACACCGGCGCACTGATGGCGACGGCCAAGTTCGTGCTCAAGACCCTGCCGGGCATCGACCGGCCGGCGATCATTTCCGCGATCCCCTCGGTCAATGGTCACGTGCACATGCTCGATCTGGGCGCGAACGCGGAATGCTCGGCCGAGCAGCTGCTGCAGTTCGCGGTGATGGGTTCGGCCCTGGTGACGGCGACGCTGGGCATCGAGAAGCCCAGGGTCGCACTGCTCAACATCGGCGAGGAGGAGATCAAGGGCAACGAGGTGATCAAGCGGGCCGCGCAGCTGCT
The DNA here is from genome assembly GCF_040066175.1 of Fontimonas sp. SYSU GA230001. Lineage (NCBI taxonomy): Bacteria > Pseudomonadati > Pseudomonadota > Gammaproteobacteria > Nevskiales > Nevskiaceae > Fontimonas > Fontimonas sp. SYSU GA230001. Next base: position 148,420 of record NZ_JBEAAM010000007.1, on the reverse strand, counting down.
CGCCGCATCACCACTCCACTACGTCGGTTTCGTCGAGGGCGATGGCATCTTCCTCAAGGACGTCGATGTCGTCGTCTGCGACGGTTTCGCCGGCAACATCGCGCTCAAGACCGGCGAGGGTGTGGCCAAGCTGATCTATCACTTCATCAAGGAAGAGTTCACGCGCTCGATCTTCACCAGGTTCGCGGCGCTGATGGCGATGCCCGCGCTCAAGGCGCTCGGTGGGCGCATGGACCCACGCAACTACAACGGTGCGAGTTTCGTCGGCCTCAACGGCATCGTCGTGAAGTCGCACGGCAGCGCCGACGCGCAGGCCTTCGCGGCCGCGATCCGGGTCGGCCTGCGCGAAGTCGAGAATGCGGTGCCGAGCCGCATCGTGCGCCTGCTCGATGCGGCGCGGCCGCCGTCCGGTGCGATGCCTGGCGACCTTGCGTCAGTGACGTCACCCTGACATCAGCGACTGACCGATCAGGCTCGCACCCATCAGCAGCGTCAGCACTTCGTAAGCGCGCTTGATGAAGCGGTTGCCGCGCAGCAGACCCAGGTGGGCGCCGGTGTAGCCACCCGCCAGTCCGCCGACCACCAGCGCCGGGATCCAATGCCAGGCCACGGGCCCGTTCCAGCCGGCGGTGATCGCGCCCGCCCCGTTCCAGAACAGGCCGACCATGAGCATCGTGATCGCGACCGCCTGGCGGTAGTCGCAGCCGAACCAGCTGAGCATCAGCAGTGTCGTGAACACGCCCGGGCCGGATGCGACCAGGCCGGTGAGCCAGCCGACGCCGATGGTCAGCACGCAGCCGATCAGCAGGCCGATGCCTTCACGGTTGCGTGGCGTACGGTCCAGCCCCAACTGCGGCCGGAAGATCGAATACAGCCCCAGTCCGATGTTGACGAAGCCGAACACGAGCTTGCCCGGCCGGTCCGGAATCGACAGCGCGAGCCGTGTGCCGAAGACGACGCCGGGCAGACCCAGTGCCGTCATCAGCATCAGGAAGCGCCAATCGAGGCCGCCTTCGCGCAAGTGCCGCAGCGTCGAGCCCACGCCGAGCGCGACGACCGCGACCTTGTGCGTGGCCACGGCGCCGGCGAACGACAGGCCCAGCAGGATCAGCGCCGGGAACTGCAGCAGGCCGGCGCCGCCACCGGCGAGCGCGGAAAAGAAGCTCGCGGCGAAGCCGAGCAGGGCGAGCGCCAGCTGTTCGATCATCGAACCGACGTCATGCCCGCGCAGGCGGGCATCCAGCAGCCTTGCCGCAGCACTGGATCCCCGTTATCGCGGGGATGACCGCCAACGCGCGGCGCGCCTTGGCGGTCACTTGACGAGCTGGTTCAGGTCGAAGATCGGCAGCAGGATCGCGAGCACGATCAGCAGCACGACGCCGCCCATCACCAGAATCAGCAACGGCTCGAAGACGCCCATCATCGCCGCCACCAGGGTCTCGACCTCGCGTTCCTGATTCTCCGCGGCGCGGTCGAGCATCTCGTCGAGCTTGCCGGACGATTCGCCGCTGGCGATCAGATGCACCGTGATCGGCGGGAACAGCTTGCTCGAGGCCAGCGAGCGCGACAGCGGCGCGCCCTCACGCACGCGCACCGCCGCTGCCTCGATCGCGTCGCGCATCGGCAGGTTGCCGACGACCTGCGTGCCGATGCGCAGCGCCTCGAGGATCGGCACGCCGCTGCCGAACAGGATGCCGAGCGTGCGCGTGAAGCGGCCGGTGTTGGCGCCCCGGACCAGGCGCCCGACGAGCGGCAGACGCAGGAGGTTGCGGTGTACACCGCGGCGGAAGCCGTCCTGACGCATCAGGCGCTCGAAGGCCAGTGCGGCGAGCGCGAGCACGATCAGCAGATACACGCCATAGTTGCGCAGGAAATCGGAGACCGCGATCAGTCCGGTGGTCAGCGCCGGCAGTTTCGCATCGATGCTGGTGAAGACCTCGACGACCTGCGGCACGACATAGGTGAGCAGCAGCACGACGACGGAGATCGCCACGAAGGTCAGAATAGCCGGATAGAAGGCCGCGAGCAGGATCTTCTGCTGCATGACCTGGCGTCGTTCGACGTAGTCGGCGAGCCGTTCGAGGATGTAGTCAAGCTGGCCGGACTGCTCGCCGGCCTCGACCGTCGCACGGAACAGCGTCGGGAACGCGTTCGGGAACTGTTCCAGCGACTGCGCCAGCGAGTTGCCTTCGACGACGCCGGCGCGCACGCCCAGCGCGATGCGCTTGACGCGCTTGCTCTCGCTCTGCTCCGACACGGCGGTGAGCGATTCGTCCAGGGGCAGGCCGGAGCGCACCAGGGTCGCCAGCTGGCGCGTGAACAGCGACAGCTCGGTGCTCGACAGGCTGCCGCCGCGGCGGAACAGCGAAGTCCTGGTGGCCCTCGACTCGGTGACCTCGGTGATTTCGAGCGGCGTCAACCCGCGCTCGCGCAGCATCTGCCGGGCGTGACGCGGCGTGTCGCCCTCGATCAGCCCCTTGGTCTGGCGACCCTTCGCGTCGAGTGCGCTGTATTCGTAGGCGGCCATGTCAGACGTGAGGCGTGAGGTGTGAGACGTGAGACGTCAGGAAAGCAGTGCGGCGACCTTGCGTCTCACGTCTCACTATTCTTCGATCGTCACGCGCAACACTTCGCGCAGCGTCGTCAGGCCGGCCAGCACCTTGTTGCGCCCGGACTGGAGGATGCCCGGTCCGCAGGTGCGCGCGTAAGCTTCGAGGGCCTGTTCGGACGCGTTGTCGTGAATCATCGCTTCGAGCTTGCGGTCGATCTCGATGATCTCGTGGATGCCGGTGCGGCCGATGTAGCCGATGTGACGGCAGTGCGGACAACCGACCGGCCGGTACAGCGTGATCGGGCGCGCCGGGTCCACCCCGAGCTGTTCCTTCTCGACCGTGCTGGCTTCGTAAGCCTGCTTGCACTGGCCGCACAGTTGGCGCACCAGGCGCTGTGCCATCAGTCCGACCAGGGAAGACGACAGCTGGTAGGGTTCCACGCCCATGTCGCGCAGTCGCGTGACGGCGCCGACGGCGGTGTTCGTGTGCAGCGTGGACAGCACCAGATGTCCGGTCTGCGAGGCCTGCACGGCGATCTGCGCGGTTTCGAGATCGCGGATCTCGCCGACCATGACCACGTCCGGATCCTGACGCAGGATCGCGCGCAGGCCGCGAGCGAAGGTCATTTCGACCTTGGTGTTGACCTGCGTCTGGCCGACGCCGTCGATGTAGTACTCGATCGGATCCTCGACCGTCATGATGTTGCGCGAGCGGTCGTTGAGCACCGACAGCGCCGAATACAGCGTCGTCGTCTTGCCCGAGCCGGTGGGGCCGGTGACCAGGAGGATGCCGTAGGGACGGTGGATGATGCGCTTGAGCGCGGCGACCTGCTCCTCGTCGAGTCCGATCTGCTCGAGGTCGAGCTTCTCGGCCTGCTTGTCGAGGATGCGCATCACCACGCGTTCGTTGTTCTGGCCGGTGGGAATCGTCGAGACGCGCACATCGACCTTGCGGCCGCCGAACTGGCGCGAGATGCGCCCGTCCTGCGGCAGGCGCTTCTCGGCGATGTCGAGTTTGGCCATGACCTTGATGCGCGAGACCAGGCGCGGCGCGAGGCTCTTCGGCGGCGACATCACTTCGCGCAGCACGCCATCGACGCGGAAACGTACCTGCAGGCGGGATTCGAAGCTTTCGATGTGGATGTCCGAGGCATTCTCCTTGATCGCCTCGACCAGCAGCCCGTTGATGAACTTGATGACCGGCGCGTCGTCGTCGGACTCCAGCAGATCGACGTTCTCCTGCAGCGCGAGCGCCAGGGCGTCGAGGTCGGCCTCGTCCTCGTTCAGGCCTTCCATCAGGTTCGCGGTGGCGGTGGTCTGCCCTTCGTAGGTGCGCGACAGGAGCGAATCGAACTCCTGCGGCGTCACGTTCTGCAGCCGGATCGGCTTGCCGACGAAGCGGCGCGTCTCCTGCACGCCGTCGATCGCCGCGTCCGGGCGCACGACCGCCAGCGCGTGGTCGCCCCGGTCCTCGGTGACGATCACGCCATTGCGTTTGGCGAAGGTGAACGGCGGGCGCCGTAGCTGTGCTTCCATGACCTCGGACCGCTTCAACCAGGCGACGACGGCGGCGCGTCTTCAGGTTGCGGGGCCGGCGTGGCTTCAGGCAGGAGCTCGGGTGTCGTGCCGGCGTCGGATTCGGGCGCCGCGGGCGCAGGTGTCGGTGGCATCTCGCTCCACTGCTCGATCGGGCGCAGCACCGGACGCTGACTGCCGATCATCGGACCGGCGCCGGTGGCGGCATCGACCTGCGCCTGACGCACCGATTCGTACTTCTTGCGCGTGTAGTAGTCGCCCTCGCTGCGCTTGCGCAGCACCGACGGCCGGATGAACAGCATCAGGTTGCGCTTGACCTTGTCCACCGAGCGGAACTTGAACAGTGCGCCGAGCAGTGGAATGTCGCTGATCAGCGGAATGCCGCGCTGCTGATCGTTGATCTGGTCGTCGATCAGGCCGGCGATGACCAGGATCTGGCCGTTCTCGACGCCGACGACATTGGTCAGGGTGCGCTTGTTGGTGATCTGGTTGAGGGTGCCGGCGCCGGCGGCGCTGAGGCTGGAGACCTCGAGATCGACCTTGAGCTTGATCGAGTCGCTGTCGCCGCTGATCTGCGGCGTCACCGACAGCGTCAGGCCAACATCCTTGCGCTGGATCGTCTGGAACGGATTGATCGAGCTGTTGCTGGTGCCGGTGTTGGTGAACTGGCCGGTCAGGAACGGAACTTCCTGGCCGACCGAGAACTTGGCTTCCTCGTTGTCCAGCGTGACCAGGGTCGGGGTCGACAGCACATTGGAATCGCCGTCGCCCTTGAGCGCCTTGAGCAGCACGCCGAAGCTGGTGCCGTCGCGGCCGCCGTCGAGGCCGCCGCCGATCGTCACACCCTGGCCGATCAGGCTGGCCGCACCGGCCGTGGTCCCGGACGTGGCGGCGGTGGCCAGCGCCGACAGCGTGCTCGGGTCGAGGATGCCGGCCGCGGCGATGCGCTCGTTGTTGAACACCGCCCAGTCCACACCGATCTTGTTCGACTTGTTGGCGCTGACTTCGGCGATGATCGCTTCGACCAGCACCTGCGCGCGCTGGATGTCGAGCTGCGCGATGACGTCGCGGATCTGCCGCATCGCCTTGGGCGGTGCGGTGATGATGATGGCGTTGGTGTCCTTGTCGGCGAGCACGCGGACCTCGCCGCTGCCGCCACCGGCGGCGGCAGCGGTCGCCGGCGTCGAGCCACCCGCCGACTTGGCGTCGGCCTGCTTCACCTGCTGCGCGTAACCCTCGAGGATCGGCGCCAGGTTCTCGGCGCTGGCGTAGCGCAGATAGACCACCTGCGTCGCACCGTCGTCCTTGAGCGGGATGTCCAGCTTCTGGATGATGTCGATGAATTTCTGGCGCTCGGCCTTGTCGCCGCCGATCAGGATGCTGTTGCTGCGCTCGTCGGCGATGATGGTCGCCGGCTTGTTGGTCGGATCGGCCTGCTTGTCCTGCTGCGTCATCGACGACAGGATGCGCACGATCTCGCTGGCGGACGCATGCTGGAGGCGGATGAACTCGATGTCACGGTCGCCGGCCTGGTCCATCTGCGTGATCAGCTTGCCGATGCGTTCGACGTTGGCGGCGCGGTCGGCGATGATCAGCGTGTTGTTCGGCTGGTAGGCGGCAAGGTGGCCCCATTGCGGAACGATCGTGCGCAGGATCGGCACCAGCTGCGAGGCATTGATGTTCTTCAGCTGGAACACGTGCGTGACGATCTCGTCCATCGGCCGGCCGTTGCCGGCGCCGTAACGTGACCCGCCTTCGAAGCGTGCGTTGGCCTCCGGGACGATCTTGATCGTGTCCCCGGCGGGAATCGCCGCGAAGCCGTTGACCGCGAGGACCGCGAGGAAGGTCTCGTAGAGGCCGTCGTTGCTCATCGGCGACGCGCTGATGACGGTCACCTTGCCCTTGACGCGGCCATCGACGATGAAGTTCTTGCCGGTGACCTCGCTGACCGTCGCGATCAGCGTGTTGATGTCGGCGTCCTTGAGGTTGAGCGTGATGTCGGCGCGGGCCGGCGCTGCAAACAGCAGCGACACGGCGACCGCGAGGGCCGCAGCGTGCGGACGGAAGCGTGGATGGCGCAAGATCATGTCAGTTGAGGCTCAGGTTCAGCGTCTGCGACTGCCCGCCGCGCTCGATGGTGAGTGTGACCGCCGTGGCCTGGCTGAGGTCCCCGAGAAGCTGCAGTGCTTTCTGGTTGTCGTCCAATTGTATGCCATTGACGGCCGTGACCAGATCGCCGGGGCGCAGGCCCAGCTGCTGAAACGTCTCGCGTTCGCGGCCGGGATAGATGCGGTAGCCCTTGAGCTGGCCGTTGACGTTGGCCGGCTGCACGCGCAGGTAGTTTGCGGCCTTGGTCGGGTCCGCCAGGATTTCCTCGCGGATCTGCGCCAGCGCCTGTGCGGTTTCGGCGCTGCCGGCCGTGGGCGGCGGCTGATAGGTCAGCGATTCCTTGCTCGGCGCCTCCTTGTTGAGGCGCAGGGTTTCGTACTTGCCACCGCGGTTGAGGATGACGCGGTCCGGCAGGATGTCCTGGAGCCGGGTGCCGGCCGTGATCGGGTCGCCGATCGCGTAAGGCTTTTCCTCGCCGCTGCTGCTGCCGATCAGCGCTCGTGACTTCTTGCGGTTGTCGCCGGCGAGGATGCCGAGCAGGGTCAGGGACAGCCGCGTCTCCGGTGCCTCCTCGACGCGTCCGTCCTGCGCGCCCGCCCGGTACTCCCCGAACAGGCGCGCGGCGATCAGGCCGTCGATGCTGCGCGTCCCGGCCGTGGCTGCGCGCGGTCGGACCGGCTCGACCGGGGGCGCCTGCCAGCGCGCCGCCTCCGGTAGCGGCGCCAGGACCCACGCCAGGCCGGCGAGCTGCCAGGCGACCGCGACCACCAGCAGCAGGCTGGCCGCTGCGGGCAGGCCGCGACCGTGCCGCTCGTAGATCCGGGCGACACGCTGGAGGTTCAGGGCATTGGACATCGATACATCATAACCTGCGGCACGGTGTGGACTGTATGAACGCCTGACGGTGGGCGGGTGGCGCCGCGTACGACACCGGTCGTTGCCGCGGGTTCCGTCATTGAGTAACGTGGCCGCGAGAACTGGGGAAAGCATGACCGCACGCAGCCTGATCCGGCTCGCCATCAGCGCCGCCGTGTTCGCACTGTTCCTCGTGCACAGCGCGCGCTGGCTGCCGTGGCGGCTGCTCGACGTCATCGAGGACTTCACCTACGACGCGCGCGTGCTGCTCACGCTTCCCGGCACCGGCGATCCGCGCGTGGTCATCGTCGATCTCGACGAGCGCAGTCTGGCCGCCGAGGGTTGGCCCTGGCCACGCACCAAGTTCGCCACGCTGGTCGATCAGCTGTTCGACCGCTACCGGATCCGCACGCTCGGCTTCGACATCGTCTTCGCCGAACCCGACGACCAGGCGCTGCGCCTGTGGGCGCGGCTGTCCGGCGAGGAGTTCGCCGCGGTGCCGGAAGTGACGGCCCGCGCCGACGAGATCCGCCGCGAGCTGGACCACGACGCCCGCTTCGCGCAGGCGCTGCAGGGGCGGGCGGTCGTGATGGGCTATTTCTTCCGGCCGACCGTGCCCGCCGACGAGGATCGCGCCAAGGGCGCCATCTGTGCGCCGCTGATCGACGCGCAGGCCGCGCGGCTCTACGACGTCGATTTCGTCGAGGCACAGGGCTACGGCGGCAACGTCGCGCAGCTGCAGCAGGCTGCCGCCGGCTGCGGCTTTTTCGACAATCCGATCGCGGCGCTCGACGATGGCGTGTTCCGGCGCGTGCCCCTGGTGCAGCGCTATGACGGCGCCATCTATCCGTCGCTGGCGCTGGCGATCGTTGCCATGGCGCTGGGCAATCCGCCGATCGAACTGGAGTTCGAGCCGCCGGAGATCCGCACCTCGCTGCACCTGGAACGGGTGCGCATCGGCCCGCTGTCCGCGCCGGTGGACGAATACGTCGCCGCCTACGTGCCCTATCGCGGCGACAACCGCACGTTCACCTACGTTTCCGCGGTCGATGTGCTGCGCGGCGAGGTCGAACGCCCGGAGCGCCTGCGTGATGCGATCGTGTTGATGGGGGCGACCGCGGCCGGCCTGCTCGATCTGCGCAGCACGCCGGTCAACAAGGTGTTCTCCGGCGTCGAGGTTCACGCCAACCTGGTGTCCGGCATGCTCGACGGACGCATCCGCCAGAAGGCGCCGTACTACAGTGGCATCGAGACGGTGATGCACCTGCTGATCGCCATCGCGCTGGCGTGGGCGTTCGCGCGCCTGTCCGCCGCGGCCAGCGCGGCGCTCGGCTTCGGCCTGATCGCCGGCATCGTCGGGCTGGCGTTCGCGCTGTGGAGCGGCGCCGACTTCATCATGCCGCTGGGCGTGCCGGTGACGTTCACGCTGAGCCTGTTCATGGCGCACCTGCTGTACGGCTACTTCGTCGAGTCGCGCGGCAAGCGCGAGATCTCGAAGTTGTTCGGCCAGTACGTGCCGCCGGAGGTCGTCGCCGAGCTGGCCGAGCATCCGGAGGCCGTATCGATGGCCGGCGAGAGCCGCGAGATGACGGTGCTCTTCTCCGACGTGCGCGGTTTCACCAGCATTTCGGAGTCGCTGGATGCGCGCGCGGTCGCGGAGCTGATGAACCGCTTCCTGACCCAGCAGACCGGCGTGATCCAGCGCCATCGCGGCACGATCGACAAGTACATGGGCGACGCGATCATGGCGTTCTGGGGCGCGCCGCTGCCGGACGGCGAGCACGCACTGCATGCGCTGCAGGCGGGGCTCGACATGATCCGCTCGGTGCGCGAACTGGACGCGGAGTTCGACGCGCGTGGCTGGCCCCGGCTGCAGATCGGGGTCGGCATCAACAGCGGACGCATGAGTGTCGGCAACATGGGTTCCGAATTCCGCATGGCCTACACGGTGATGGGCGATGCGGTGAACCTCGGTTCGCGGCTCGAAGGCCTGACCAAGGAATACGGCGCGCCGATCGTCTGCTCGGAGGCGACACGCAGCGCGGCGCCGGCGGATTGGTCGTTCCGCGAGCTCGATCTGGTGCGCGTCAAGGGCAAGCAGGAGCCGGTGGCGATCTACGAGCCGATGGGGCCGAAGGACGGACTCGACCCGGCGCTGCGCCAGGACCTGGCGCGGCATCGCGGAGCACTCAAGCTGTATCGCGCGCAGCGCTGGGACGAGGCGGAGCTCGAGTTCTTCAACCTGTCGCAGTCGGGTCGGCCGCACCGGATCTACGAGCTGTTCATCGAACGCATCATGTACCTGCGTGAGCACCCGCCCGGCGCCGACTGGGACGGCGCCTTCACCTTCACCCACAAGTGACCGCGATGCAGCGCATCGCGGTCATCCCCGCGCAGGCGGGGCTCCAGGAGTCCGTATGACGAATGCCTTCGACTGGCGCGATCCACTGTGTCTCGACGATCAGCTGGCCGCCGACGAGCGCGGCGTGCGTGCCACCGCCGCCGCTTACGCGCGCGACCGACTGCAGCCACGAATCAAGACGGCCTTCCGCGAGGAGCGCTTCGACCGCGAGGTCGTCCACGAAATGGGCGAGCTGGGGTTGCTGGGTATCGGCCTGGAAGGCTACGGTTGTCCCGGGGGCAGCCAGGTCATGTACGGTCTGGTGGCGCGGGAGATCGAGCGCGTCGATTCGGCCTATCGCTCGGCGCTGTCGGTGCAGTCGAGCCTGGTGATGTTCCCGATCCGCAGCTACGCGAGCGAGGCGCTGCGACGGCGCTGGCTGCCCCTGCTCGCCGGCGGCCGCGCGCTGGGCGCCTTCGGCCTGACCGAGCCGGACCACGGCTCCGATCCCGCGGGCATGGCCACGCGCGCGCGCCGCGACGGCGACGGCTGGGTGCTCAACGGCGTCAAGTCGTGGATCAGCCACGCGCCGGTGGCCGACGTCTTCGTCGTCTGGGCACTGGACGCGCAGGACAAGACCGTGCGCGGTTTCGTCATCGAGCGTGGCATGAACGGACTGACGACACCGGCGATCGCCGGCAAGCTGTCGCTGCGCGCCTCGCCGACCGGCCAGATCGTCATGCAGGATCTGCGCGTGCCGGACAGCCATCGGCTCGAGGTTTCCGGGTTCCGTGGGCCGTTCAGCTGCCTGAACAAGGCGCGCCACGGCATCTGCTGGGGCGCGCTGGGTGCGGCCGAGAGCTGCTGGTTCGCGGCCCGCGACTATGTGCTGGAGCGCCGCCAGTTCGGGCGACCCCTGGCGGCCAACCAGCTGATCCAGAAGAAGTTGGCCGACATGCAGACCGACATCGCACTGGGCCTGCAGGGGGCCTTGCGCCTGGGGCGCCTGTTCGATGCCGGTCGCGCGGCGCCGGAAATGGTGTCGCTGCTCAAGCGCCACAACTGCCGGCAGGCGCTGGCGATCGCCCGCAGTGCCCGCGACATGCTCGGCGCCAATGGCATCAGCGAGGATTACCCGGTCATGCGGCACCTGCTGAATCTGGAAACCGTCAACACCTACGAGGGGACCGAGGACATCCACGCGCTGATCCTCGGTCGCGCACAGACCGGCTTGTCGGCGTTTTAGGTCCGCTGGACGCGCCGGACTTGCTTTCGGCACCGGTGCCGCCACTATGGAGCAAGCGGCGTAAAATTCGGTCCATGAGCAACGAGGTCAAACGATCGGGTGGTGATGCGGGCCAGGGCGTCGCGCTGGAGGAGGCAAAGCCCAGGCTCAAGCAGCCGCCGCTGTACAAGGTGGTGATGATCAACGACGACTACACGCCGATGGACTTCGTGGTCCAGGTTTTGCAACAGTTCTTCCACCATTCGCGGGAGAAGGCGGTGCAGATCATGCTGCAGGTGCATACCCAGGGTCGCGGTGTCGCCGGTGTGTTCCCGGCGGAGATCGCCGAGACCAAGACCGCGCAGGTCAATGCCTATGCGCGTCAGCACCAGCATCCGCTGTTGACCGTGATGGAGAAGGCCTGAGGGATGCCCCCGGGCAGACGGAGTAGAAACGATGCTGTCAGAAGACTTGCAGAAAGCTCTCGACGCCGCCTTCGTGTCGGCGCGCATGGAAGGTCACGAGCTGCTGACCGTCGAGCACCTGCTGCTGGCACTGCTGTCCGACACGCAGGTGTCGGAGGCGCTGACCGCGGCGGGCGCCGACCTGGACAAACTCGAACAGGGGCTCAAGGAGTACATCCGCGGCCACGTGCAGGCGGTCAAGGACGCCGACAAGCACGAAGTGCAGCCGACGCTGTCGTTCCAGCGCGTGCTGCAGCGCGCGATCTATCACGTGCAGGCCGCCGGCAAGAAGCACGTCAGCACGCTCAACGTGCTGGTCGCGATCTTTTCGGAGAAGGACACGCACGCAGTGTTCCTGCTCGGCGAGCAGGGCGTCAGCCGCCTGGACATCGTCAACTTCATCTCGCATGGCATCGCCAAGAACGGTTCGAACGCGCCGGACAAGCCGGCCGAAGCGGCCGAGGAGCGGGAAGAGCAGGGTGACAAGACGCAGTCGGCGCAGAGCGCGCTGGAGCAGTACGCGACCAATCTCAACGAGCGGGCTGCGCAGGGCGCGATCGACCCGTTGATCGGGCGCGATCTGGAAATCGAGCGGGTCATGCAGACGCTGTGCCGCCGGCGCAAGAACAATCCGCTGCTGGTCGGCGAAGCCGGCGTCGGCAAGACGGCGATCGCCGAAGGTCTCGCCTGGCTGGTCGTGGAAGGCCGCGTGCCGGATCTGCTCAAGAACGCGGTGGTTTACAGTCTCGACCTCGGCTCGTTGATCGCCGGCACCAAGTACCGCGGCGACTTCGAGAAGCGCTTCAAGGCGGTGATTCAGGAACTGCAGAAGCGTCCCGGCTCGATCGTGTTCATCGACGAGATCCACATGATCATCGGCGCAGGCGCCGCCAGCGGCGGCGTGATGGACGCGTCGAACCTGCTCAAGCCGCTGCTGGCCTCCGGCCAGATCCGCTGCATCGGCTCGACCACCTATCAGGAATACCGCGGCATCTTCGAGAAGGACCGCGCGCTGGCACGGCGCTTCCAGAAGATCGACGTCGGCGAGCCCAGCGTCGAGGACACGGTGAAGATCCTCGAAGGCCTGCGCCAGCGTTTCGAGGAGCACCACCAGGTGCAGTTCACGCGCGGCGCGCTGCGTTCGGCGGTGGAACTGTCGTCGCGCCACATCACCGACCGCCATCTGCCGGACAAGGCGATCGACGTCATCGACGAGGCGGCGGCGCGCCTGCGCCTGCTGCCGGAGTCCAAGCGCCGCAAGACCGTGCAGGTGCGCGACATCGAGGAAACCGTCGCGCGCATCGCCCGCATCCCGCCCAAGAGCGTGTCGGCCAATGACCGCGACCGTCTGGCGACGCTGGAGCGCGATCTCAAGCTGGTGATCTTCGGCCAGGACAAGGCGATCGAGCAGCTCACCGCCTGCATCAAGCTGGCACGCTCCGGTCTGGGCAATCCGGAGAAGCCGATCGGCAACTTCCTGCTCGCCGGCCCGACCGGCGTCGGCAAGACCGAGGTCACGCGCCAGCTGGCGCAACTGCTCGGCATCGAGCTGATCCGCTTCGACATGTCCGAGTACATGGAGCGGCACACGGTGTCGCGCCTGATCGGCGCGCCGCCGGGCTACGTCGGCTTCGACCAGGGCGGCCTGCTGACCGAGGCGGTGATCAAGCACCCGCACGCGGTGGTTCTGCTCGACGAGATCGAGAAGGCGCACCCGGACGTGTTCAACCTGCTGCTGCAGGTCATGGACCACGGCTCGCTGACCGACAACAACGGCCGCAAGGCGGACTTCCGCAACATCATCCTGGTGATGACGACCAACGCCGGCGCCGAGGAATCCTCGCGGCGCACGATGGGCTTCGCCGAGCAGAGCCACCAGACCGACGCACTGGAAGTGATCCGGCGCATGTTCACGCCGGAGTTCCGCAACCGCCTCGACGCGATCGTGCAGTTCGCGCCGCTCGGGCAGGCGGAAGTCCTGCGCGTCGTCGACAAGTTCCTGCTGCAGCTGGAAGAGCAGCTCGGCGCCAAGGGCGTGCAGCTGGAGATCGACGAAGCGGCGCGCCTGTGGATCGCCGAGCGTGGCTACGACCCGAAGATGGGCGCGCGGCCCATGGCGCGCGTCATCCAGGAAAACCTCAAGCGGCCGCTGGCGGAGGAGCTGCTGTTCGGCAAGCTCGCCAACGGCGGGCGCGTGCACGTCGAACTGGGCGACGACAAGACGCTCCGGTTCGAACTCGAAGGGCGCGAGAAGGCGGCGCAGCTGGAGCCTGTTTGAGGTCAAGGCCCGCAGAAACGAAAAAGCCCGCGCAAGCGGGCTTTGTTTTCGGATGAAGGGCGCCCTTGCGACGCTGGATCCCCAGCTTCGCTGGGGCCCCCCTCCACGCTACTCGGGCTTTACTTGTCCCGGAACGTGATGCGTCCCTTGGTCAGGTCGTAGGGCGTCAGCTGCACGGTGACCTTGTCACCGGTGAGGATGCGGATGTAGTGCTTGCGCATGCGTCCGGAGATGTGGGCGATGACGACGTGCCCGTTTTCCAGCTTCACGCGGAACGTCGTGTTGGGCAACGTTTCCGTCACCACGCCGTTCATCTCGATGTGATCTTCCTTTGCCATGTGCCCCGTCAAGCTCTGCGAGGGGCGCATTATTGGGGCGAGGATCAAATGTTTCAACCGCCGACCGCCGGCGTCGGGCTGGCGAGCCAGCCGCGGGCGGTGAGGGTTTCCAGCGGCTGGAAGCGCTGCTTGTAGGCCATCTTGCCGCTTTCCGGCACCCAGTAGCCGAGATAGACGTAGGGCAGGCCGCGCTCCTGGGCGTGGCGGATCTGTTGCAGCACGGCCAGCGTGCCGAGGCCGCGCGCGGCTTCCTGCGGATCGAAGAACGTATAGACGGCCGACAGCGCCAGCGGCAGATGATCGACGACGGCGACGCTCAGCAGCCGGCCGTGCGCGCGGAAGCACCAGAAGTTGACCGGGGCCCAAGGGCATTCGAGAAAGGCGTGAAAAGCCTGCCGGTCGTAGGGATCCATGCCGCCATCGGCGTGTCGGCCGAGCAGGTAGCTGCGGTACAGCGCGTAGTGCTCGTCGCCGAGCCGGGTTTCGAGGCTCAGCTGCAGGTCGGTGTTGGCGTCGAGGCAGCGGCGCTGTGAGCGGCTCGGCCGGAAGCGGGCGACCGGCACGCGCACCGGAATGCAGCGTGTACAGTCGCGGCAATGCGGACGATAGACATGGCCGCCGCTGCGGCGGAAGCCCATCTCCAGGAGACGCTGGTAGCGCGGCGCGTTGAGGGTCCACTCCGGATCGACGAATGCGCTGCGGGCGGCGCGGCCGCTCAGGTAGCCGCAGGCGTGCTCGGCGCTCAGATACAGGCGGATCGGCGAGCTGTCGTTCATCGCGTCGGGCGCGGCAGGTGTTCGGCCGCGCCGGGGTGATCGATCTCGAAGCGCCAGGCCGACGGGCGCCGCGCGTCTTCACGCGACAGGGCCAGCCGGCGCAGGAACTCGGCGCGCGGCATCTCGGTGGCGCCGAGACTCTGCAGGTGCGCTGAGTTGATCTGGCAGTCGATCATTTCGTAGGCCCAGGCATCAAGCTGCCGGCACAGCCAGTACAAGGCGATCTTCGAGGCGTCATCGGTGCGCGAGAACATCGACTCGCCGAAGAACACGCCGCCCAGAGCGACGCCGTACAGGCCGCCGACCAGTTCGCCGGCGCGCCAGACCTCGACGCTGTGCGCGTAACCGAGTTCGTGCAGGCCCCGATAGGCGCGCCGCATGTCCTCGCCCAGCCAGGTGCCGCGGCTGCCGCGGCGCGGACCGGCACAGGCGTCGAGCACCTCGCTGAAACGCAGGTCGAGCGTCACCGCGTGGTCGGCCTTGCGGATCGACCGGCGCAGCGAGCGCGAGACGTGCAGGGCCGAAGGCAGCAGGACCGCGCGCGGGTCGGGACACCACCAGAGGATGGGTTCGTCCGGGTTGTACCAGGGGAAGACGCCTTGTGCGTAGGCACGCAACAAGCGCGTCAGCGACAGGTCGCCGCCGATCGCCAGCAGGCCATTGGGCTCGCGCATGGCCAGGTGCGCGGGCGGAAACGGCTGGTGCGGGTTGCGCGGGTCCAGCCAGTGCAGGCGGACGGGGCTATCCATCTCCGGCAAGCGGCGCGGTCATGCCGGAAGCATACGCCAGCTCGAATCCGCCGGCGGACGTGATCAGTGGAAGGTGGGCGCCACCGCCGGCACATCCCGCAGGGCCCACTGGACCACCGCGTCGTGTTCGAAGCGGGAGATCGGTTCGCCCTCGGTCGGCGGGCCCGCCTCGGCGAGGCGGCCGTCCGCGTCGAAGCGGATATGCGCACCGGCCGTCTGCACGCGCACCTCGTTGCCGTCGGCCTTGGCTTCCAGCGTCAGCTGCAGGTAATGCAGGTCATGCCCGGCGAACTCGGGAATGCGATCCACGCCGATGGCGATCTGAGCGGCCTGCTCGGCGCTGAACTCGCGGATGCCTCCTTCCGGCGTGATGACGAAGTGTCGCGTCTGCGTGCCCATGGCGGTACTCGTGCTTCGGGTCCTTCAATAGCTTGGACTGCGATTCCTTATGAAGGTTTACGGCGGATTTTCAAGAGGCTTGAACCCACGGGTTCCGTTGGTCCGTCCGCTATACTCCGTTCATCCACCCATTGAACCGGCGACATGATTTCTGAATGGCACGCGATGCGGGCGGCTGGCCCGGTGCTTGAGCGATCAAAGCGGGTTGCCGCTTCATTCGCACAGGACCGGCTCTGCCCCGCTGATCCGGCCCCGCGAGCCTTTTCGCACCCGCCGCGCGGCGGGCAGCGCCGGTTCACGGGTTCAGACTGCCTGCGGCCGCATCGATAGGCCGTCGCTGCATGCTCAGAAGCAAATCCCACGCCATGGACGCGGCTGCGGGTCCGAGCTGGCTGGAGCGTCTGCCGCGGGAAGCGGCCATGCTGGTCTGCCTGGGGCTGTCGCTGTTCCTGCTGGTCACGCTGGTCAGCTTCGATCCCAACGACCCCGGCTGGTCGTCGTCCGGCACCGGCGAGCCGGTGCGCAATCTGGCCGGTACCGTCGGTGCCTGGATGGCCGACGTGCTGCTCTACCTGTGCGGTTACGTGGCATTCCTGCTGCCTTGGGCCGTGTTGCTGATCGGCGTGCGCATCTTCCGCAATCCTGACGCGAGCGACGCGGGCATGCCGCGTGGTGTGCGCATCGCCGCCTGGCTGCTGTTCCTGGCCAGTCTCGCCACCCTGGCCGACCTGTACGTCGGCAAGCCCGATTCGTGGACGCGCTATCACAGCGGCGGTATCGCGGGCGCCTTGCTGGCCGAGCAGCTGGTGAAGGTGCTCAGCGCGTTCGGCGCCAGCCTGCTGCTGCTGACGCTCGCGGTCGCCGCCGCGCCGCTGGCGCTGATGTTCTCGTGGCTGCGCGTGATGGACCGGCTCGGCGGCTGGGTCATCGCTGCCATCCAGCGGCGGCGCGTGGTAGTCACTGAAGCGTCCGGCGACGCAAGCTCGGCCGGGTTGGCCGAACCCGCGCTCGCCGGTCAAGAGGTCGAGCCGGACGAGGCGCCAGGCGAGGCGCGGACGCCGGGCCGCGAGCGCAAGCGCCGCAAGGCGCCGACCCTGCACGGGACTGCCGAAGAGCAGCTGGAACTGCTGCCGGAGCCGGCGCCGAAGAAGCCGCGCAGTCAAAAAGGCAAGGACGCTGCGACGCCGGTACCGGCCTTCGACGGCGATCCGCTGCCGCCGGTCACGATGCTCGATCCGCCGCGGCCGTCGGGCCGCCAGTACACCAAGGAAGAGCTCGAACACCTGTCGCGCGAGGTCGAGCGTCACCTGGCATCGTTCGGCGTCAAGGCCGAGGTCGTCGCGGCCACACCGGGTCCGGTGATCACGCGCTTCGAGCTGCAGCCGGCGCCGGGCGTGAAGGGTTCGCAGATCACCAACCTGTCGCGCGACCTGGCACGCTCGCTGTCGGTGGCCAGTGTGCGCGTGATCGAGGTCATCGAGGGCAAGTCGGTCATCGGCCTGGAGATCCCGAACCAGAAGCGCGAGATGGTCATGCTGCGCGAGATCCTGGACTCGACCGCCTACCGCAACTCGTCGTCGCCGCTGACGATGGCGCTGGGCAAGGACATCGCCGGCCATCCGGTCGCCTTCGATCTCGCCAAGATGCCGCACCTGCTGGTCGCCGGCACCACCGGCTCGGGCAAGTCGGTCGCGATCAACGTGATGATCCTGTCGATGCTGTTCAAGGCGACCAGCGATCAGGTGCGCTTCATCTTCATCGATCCGAAGATGCTGGAGTTGTCGGTCTACGAGGGCATTCCGCATCTGCTGACGCCGGTCGTGACCGACATGAAGGATGCCGCCAACGCGCTGCGCTGGTGCGTCGCCGAGATGGAGCGCCGCTACCGCCTGATGTCGGCGCTGGGCGTGCGTAATCTCGCCGGCCTCAATCGCAAGATCGAGGACGCCGAGCGGGCCGGCGAGGCGATCCGCGACCCGCTCAAGACGGTGCCGCCGGACCTGTTCGACGCCGAGGCGATGCCGTTGCCCGAAGTCCTGCAGCCGTTGCCGAACATCGTCGTGGTCATCGACGAGCTGGCCGACATGATGATGGTCGTCGGCAAGAAGGTCGAAGAGCTGATCGCGCGCATCGCGCAGAAGGCGCGCGCCGCCGGCATCCACCTGATCGTCGCGACGCAGCGGCCCAGCGTCGATGTCATCACCGGCCTGATCAAGGCCAACATCCCGTCGCGCCTCGCGTTCCAGGTGCCGTCGCGCGTCGATTCGCGCACGATCCTCGACGAACTGGGCGCCGAGACCCTGCTCGGTCACGGCGACGGCCTGTTCCGGCCGATCGGCGCGAGCCGCCTCGACCGCGTGCACGGCGCCTTCGTCGATGACCACGAAGTGCACAAGGTCGTCGCCTATCTCAAGCAGGTCGGTCCGCCGAACTACATCGAGGACATCTGTGCCGACGAGGCGCCGGCCAATGCGGGCGGCGAAGGCGGCGACGACGCCGAAGCCGATCCGCTCTACGACCAGGCGGTCGCACTGGTGCTGGAGACGCGCAAGGCGTCGGTGTCCTGGGTGCAGCGCCGGCTCAAGATCGGCTACAACCGCGCCGCGCGCATGGTCGAGCAGATGGAAGCCGCCGGCATCGTCGGTCCCAGCGGTCCGGGCGGCAACCGCGAGATCCTCGCGCCCGGCGGCCGCGAGTGACGGTTCAGACGCCGCTCAGGGCCGTGCCGCAGACTCACGGCATCAACCTCGACTCCACTGGACCTCGATGATCCGCATCGTTCTGTTTGTGTTCCTCGCCGTCCTGGGTCTGCGCGCCGAAGCCGCCGAGCCGACCGTGCGCCTGCAGCGCTTCCTGCAGGACGTGACCGCGCTGTCGGCGCATTTCGAGCAGACCCAGACCGCCGACGACGGCAAGGTTCTGGCCACGCGCGCCGGCCGTTTCCAGCTCGCGCGTCCGGGCCGCTTCCGCTGGCACTACCAGACGCCCTACGAGCAGCTGATGGTCTGCGACGGCCAGCGCATCTGGAACTACGAGCCGGATCTCGCACAGGTGACCGTGCGCGACGCGCGCGACATCCTGCGCGACACGCCGGTCGCGCTGCTCGCCGAGGGCAAGCGCCTGGAGGAGCGCTTCAGCGTGACCGAGGGCGGCATGGAAGGCGAGGTGCAGCGCCTGATCCTCGAGCCCAGGACCGCGGACGCCGACTTCCGCCGCGTCGAGCTGTGGCTGCAGCCCAATGGGGTGCCGGTGCGCATGCGCCTGCACGATCCGCTTGGCGGTGTCAGCGACATCCGCTTCAACGACGTGCAGCGCAATGCGCGCATCGACGCGGCGCAGTTCAGTTTCGCGCCGCCGGCCGGCGTCGAGGTCGTGCAGATGGACGGCGCTCCGCAGTGAACGGTGTTGCGCCGGCCGACGCGAACGCGCGGGCGGCTCGCCCCCTCGCCGAGCGCATGCGCCCGCGCACGCTCGACGAAGTGGCCGGACAGGCACACCTGCTGGGTCCCGGCGCGCCGCTGCGCACGCTGCTCGAAGCGGGCAATGTCCCCTCGATGGTGTTCTGGGGCCCGCCCGGGGTCGGCAAGACGACGCTGGCGCGCCTGATCGCCGGGTACACGAACGCGCAGTTCCTGACGCTGTCGGCGGTGCTGGCCGGCGTCAAGGACATCCGCGACGCGGTGGCGCAGGCGCAGGTCGCGCGCGACGGGCTCGCGCGCCAGCGCACCATTCTGTTCATCGACGAGATCCACCGTTTCAACAAGGGTCAGCAGGATGCGCTGCTGCCCTTCGTCGAGGATGGCACGCTGACGCTGATCGGCGCGACCACCGAGAACCCGTCGTTCGAGCTCAACGCCGCGCTGCTGTCGCGGCTGCGCGTGTTCGTGCTGCGCTCACTGGAACCGGCCGACATCCGCGCCCTGCTGGCGCGCGCGCTGACCGATCCCGAGCGCGGCCTCGGCGCCGCGGCCGACGCGATTCCGTCGTCATGGCTGGATCGCCTGGCGGAAGTCGCCGACGGCGATGCGCGGCGCGGCCTGGTGCTGCTCGAAACCGCGGTGGAACTGGCCCGCGCGCAGCAGCACACCGACGATGCGACCTTGGAACGTCTGGTCGGCAAGGGCCTGCGCCGCTTCGACAAGCAGGGCGAGAACTTCTACGACCAGATCTCGGCGCTGCACAAGTCGGTGCGCGGCAGCGATCCGGACGCGGCGCTGTACTGGTTCGCGCGCATGCTCGACGGCGGCTGTGATCCGCACTACGTCGCGCGCCGCGTGCTGCGCATGGCGATCGAGGACATCGGCCTGGCCGATCCGCGCGCGCAGGAGCTGTGCCTGGCGGCCTGGGACAGCTACCAGCGGCTCGGCACTCCCGAAGGCGAGCTGGCGCTGGCGCAGGCCATCGTCTATCTGGCCTGCGCGCCGAAGAGCAACGCCGTGTACACGGCCTACAAGGCCGCGCGGCAGCTGGTCGAGGACAGCGGCACGCTGGAGGTGCCGATGCACCTGCGCAACGCGCCGACGCGGCTGATGCAGGACCTCGGTTACGGCAGCGGCTATCGCTACGATCATGACGAAGGCGGCGCGCATGCGGCTGGTCAGCAGTTCCTGCCCGACCGCCTGGCCGGCACCGAGCTGTACCATCCGACCGGCCGCGGCATCGAGCAGCGCATCTCCGAGCGGCTGAATGTGCTGCGCCAGCAGCGCAGCCCGAAAAAGCCGCGCTAGCTGGCCCTACAATGTGTGCCTCCTTGGCCGAGACCTTGCCACTCCATGCTTGACGTCAAACTCCTGCGCAGCGATCCGCAGCGCGTCGCCGACCAGCTCGCGCGTCGCGGCTTCGTCCTCGATCTCGCCGCCTTCAACGAACTGGAAGCGCGGCGCAAATCCGTGCAGACGCAGACCGAGCAGCTGCAGGCCGAGCGCAACAGCCGCTCGAAGGCGATCGGCATCGCCAAGGGCAGGGGCGAGGACGTCGCGCCGCTGCTCGCCGACGTCGAGCGCCTCGCCGGCGAACTCGAATCCTGCAAGCAGCAGCTCGACGGTGTGCAGAACGCGCTCAACGCGCTGCTGCAGGGCCTGCCGAACATCCCGCAGGCCTCGGTGCCGGACGGCAAGGACGAGCACGACAACGTCGAACTGCGGCGCTGGGGCACGCCGCGCAGTGCCGAAGGCGCGCGCGATCACGCCGACCTGGGCGAGGCACTGGGCCTGATGGACTTTGCTGCCGCGGCCAAGCTGACCGGCGCGCGCTTCACCGTGCTGCGCGGCGGCCTGGCGCGCATGCAGCGCGCGCTGATCCAGTTCATGCTCGACGTGCACACGCAGGAGCACGGCTACGAAGAGCTGTACGTGCCCTACATCGTCAACGCCACCAGCCTGTTCGGCACCGGCCAGTTGCCCAAGTTCGGCGACGACCTGTTCGCGCTGCGCGGCGAGCTCGACTGGCGCCTGATCCCCACGGCGGAAGTGCCGGTCACCAACCTGCTGCGCGACGAGATCCTCGACCCGGCGAACCTGCCGCGACGCTGGGTCGCGCACACGCCCTGCTTCCGCGCCGAGGCCGGCGCCGCCGGCCGCGACACGCGCGGCATGATCCGCCAGCACCAGTTCGAGAAGGTCGAACTGGTACAGGCGACCCTGCCGGAAAAGTCCAACGATGCGCACGAGGAGCTGACCGGCCACGCCGAGGCGATCCTGAAGAAACTCGACCTGCCGTATCGCGTGATGGCGCTGTGCACCGGCGACATGGGCTTTGCGTCGGCGAAGACCTACGACCTCGAAGTCTGGCTGCCGAGCCAGAACCGCTACCGCGAGATCTCGTCCTGCTCCAACTTCGAGGATTTCCAGGCACGGCGCATGCTCGCGCGCTACCGCCATCCGCAGACGAAGAAGCCCGAACTGCTGCACACACTCAACGGCTCGGGCCTGGCCGTCGGCCGCACGCTGGTCGCGATCGTCGAGAACTACCAACAGGCCGACGGCTCGATCGCCGTGCCGGACGCACTGGTCGGCTACATGGGTGGCGTGCGCCGCATCGGCGGCTGAGCCTCAGGTTTCCGGTTCGTCGGTTTCGCGGCGCAGCCGGTCGAGCCGGCGCCGCGCTTCGTCGGCCTCGGCCGCGTCGCGCCGCTTCTGTTCCTTGGTGCGACCGAAGCGGACGCGGTTCGCGGCCGCCTGTTCCTCGGCGGCCTGACGTTCCTTCTGCTTGCGGAAGCGGTTGAGGTTGACGACCTTGGCCATGTGATGACCGTAACCGAAACTCAGAGCTTTGTCGCGCGCAGGCGCAGCGCGTTGGCGATGACGGACACCGACGAGAAGCTCATCGCCGCGCTGGCGAGGATCGGCGACAGCAGCAGGCCGAAGACCGGATACAGCACGCCGGCCGCGACCGGCACACCCAGCGCGTTATAGACGAAGGCGAAGAACAGGTTCTGGCGGATGTTGCGCATCGTGCCCCGCGACAGGCGCACGGCCTTGACGATGCCGCGCAGGTCGCCCTTGACCAGCGTGACGCCGGCGGACTCCATCGCCACGTCGGTGCCGGTGCCCATCGCGATGCCGACCTGGGCCTGCGCCAGCGCCGGCGCGTCGTTGACGCCGTCGCCGGCCATCGCGACGAAGCGGCCCTGCGCCTGCAGCTTCTTGACGATCGCCGCCTTGTCCTGCGGCAGCACGTCGGCGACGACGTCATCGAGGCCGAGCGTGGCGCCGACGGCCTTGGCCGTGCGCGTGTCGTCGCCGGTGAGCATGATCACGCGGATGCCTTCGGCCTTGAGCGCCTGCACGGCTTCGGGCGTGGTCTTTTTGATCGCATCGGCGATCACCAGCAGTCCGGCGAGCCGGCCGTCGATGATCGCGTAGACCGCCGTCGCGCCGCCTGCGCGCGCCTCGTCCGCGCGCACGGCGAGCGCGCCGCCATCCAGCTTCTGTTCTTCGAGCAGGCGCAGATTGCCGACCATCACGCGCCGGCCATCGACCGAGCCCCAGACGCCGCGGCCCGGATCGGAGCCGAAGTCGGTCACTGCGGCCGGAACCACGCCGCGCGCCCGTGCGCCCTCGACGATGGCGCGCGCGAGCGGATGCTCACTGCTGGCCTCGACCGCTGCGACCAGCCGCAGCACAGTTGTCTCGTCGAAACCGCCGGCAGCGACGACGCGCTGCAGCGATGGCCTGCCGTCGGTCAACGTGCCGGTCTTGTCGACGACGATCGTATCGACCTTTTCCAGCGTTTCCAGAGCGGCGGCGTCGCGGATCAGCACGCCTTCCTGCGCGCCGCGGCCGACACCGACCATGATCGACATCGGCGTCGCCAGGCCCAGTGCGCAGGGGCAGGCGATGATCAGCACCGACACGGCGACGACCAGCGCGTGCGCCAGTGCAGGTTGTGGGCCGAACATGGCCCAGACCAGCGCGGCGATCGCGGCGGTCGCGACCACGGCTGGCACGAACCACGCGGAGACGACGTCGGCGAGGCGCTGGATCGGTGCACGCGAGCGCTGCGCCTCGGCGACCATGTGCACGATCTGCGACAGCAGCGTCTCGGCGCCGACGCGCTCGGCGACCATCACGAGGCTTCCGGTACCGTTGACGGTGCCGGCGCTGAGGGGCGCATCGGCCTGCTTGCGCACCGGATCGGGCTCGCCGGTCAGCATCGACTCGTCCACGTGGCTGTTGCCCTCGATGACCCGGCCGTCCACCGGAATCTTCTCGCCGGGGCGCACGCGCAAACGATCGCCGGCCTGCACCCGGTCGATGTCGATATCGGATTCGTGGCCATGATCGTCGATACGATGGGCGACGCGCGGTGTGAGCTGGAGCAGCGCCTTGATCGCGCTCGAGGTCTGCGAACGTGCACGCAGTTCCAGCACCTGACCGAGCAGCACCAGCGTGATGATCACCGCCGCGGCTTCAAAGTACAGCGGCGCGCGGCCATGCTCCAGGAAGGCCGGCGGCAGCCACTGCGGCAGCAGCAGGCCGGCGGCGCTGAACAGCCAGGCCGCGCCGGTGCCGATCGCGATCAGCGTGAACATGTTGAGATGGCGCGTGACGATCGACTGCCAGCCGCGCTCGAAGAATGGCCAGCCGGCCCAGAGCACGACCGGTGTCGCCAGCAGTCCCTGCAGCCAGCCGTTCCAGCCGGCGTGTGCGGGCAGGAGGCCGATCATCGGCCCCATCGCCAGCAGCAGTGTCAGCGCCGACAGCGGTACGCTGATCCAGAAGCGGCGCGTCATGTCGCGCAGCTCGGAGTCATCGGTCTCGGCAGTGGGATTCCAGGGTTCCAGTGCCATGCCGCAGATCGGGCAGGTGCCGGGATGATCCTGGCGCACTTCCGGGTGCATCGGACAGGTCCAGATCGTGCCGGCTGCCGATGGTGCGACGGGTTTGGCCGCGGCCGACGGTGACGTCGCCGCATGGCCGCAGCAGGATGGCGCGGGTGCGTGCACCTCCGGCTGCTTTTGAGGATGGGTTCCGCAGGCGTGTTCGGCCGGGGATTTCCCGCCGTGCGTGCCGTGATGCGCGCCGCACTGGTGTTCGCTGTGCCCTGTCATGACCGATCCTCCCCGTTGAGCGCCGACAGGATCGGGCAGACGCCGGCATCGCCATGGCCGGGACAGGCGTCGGTGAGCTGGCGCAGGCCGTCGCGCACGCGCTCCAATTCGCGGAGCTTGTTTTCGATTTCGGCGAGCCGGCGCTGCGCGAGGCGCTTCACCGCCTTGACGTCATTGCGGCGGTCGGAGAGTTCGAGCAGGCCGGCGATCTCGTCGAGCGTGAAGCCGAGCGCCTTGGCGCGGCGGATGAAGCGCAGGCGCTGGACCGCCTGGAGCGGATATTCGCGGTAGCCGGACGGCCGCCGCGGCGGTTCCGGCAACAGGCCGGCGCGTTCGTAGTAGCGCACCGTATCGATGCCGACGCCGGCGTGTTCGGCGAGCTGGCTGACTTTGAGACTGGGCATACACATGCTCCGCAATCGGGCTTGCGAAGCATGCTAAACCCTGGACCAAGGTCCAGAGTCAAGCGTCGGCAACAAAGCGGATTCAGGCGGCTTTGCGCCAGGATTCGGCGCGGGCCAGCAGATCGCGGAAGAACAGCGCCGAAGGTTCGCGCGATTCGGCCTCGGCGCGCAGTTCGTCCCAGCTCAGGCCGACGGATCCGCCATCCGGCGCGAACAGCCAGACGCCGCGCTGATCGACATCGACCAGCGTCAGCTCGTCGGCGGGCGAGTGGTGTTCCGGCGCAGTCGTGATGACGTCGATGTCCATGACCTGACTCTGCTGAGCGATGCGGTGGCGTATCCAGTTCCGATGCGTGCCAGCGTGCCCACCGGGCCGCGGGCCGACATTGATCTGCGTCAGAAGATCGGACGCCGCCGACCTTTACACAGGGGGCGCGCGCCCAGCGGCAGCGCCGCGCGGACCGACGGTGTCAGCCGGCGAGTTCGCGGTGCCGCGGACAGCTCACGAGGTGGTCGTTGACCACGCCCATCGCCTGCAGGTACGAGTAGACGATCGTCGAGCCGACGAACTTGAAGCCGCGCCGGAGCAGGTCCTTGCTGATCCGGTCCGACAGCTCGGTCTTCGCCGGCACGTCCTTCATCGAGCGGAAGCGGTTGACGACCGGTTCGCCATCGACGAAGCCCCACAGGTAGTCCGCAAAACTGCCGAACTCCGCCTGCACCTGCAGGAATGCGCGCGCATTGGTCCGCGCCGACCAGACCTTCAGCCGGTTGCGGACGATGCCCGGGTCGAGCATCAGCTTCTCCAGCTTCGCGTCGGAGTAACGCGCGACGCTGGCCGGATCGAAGTCCGCGAACGCGCGCCGGTAGCCGTCACGCTTCTCCAGGATCGTGCGCCAGGACAGCCCCGCCTGCGCCCCTTCCAGCACCAGGAACTCGAACAGCACGCGGTCGTCGCGTTGCGGTACGCCCCATTCGTAATCGTGGTAGGCGCGGTATTCGGGCGTGGCGGTGGACCAGGGGCAGCGCTCCATGTCAGGCAAAGCGCACCCGCTGTCCGCGCGGCTGCGGATTCACCGCACCGTTCTCGTAAACGATCTCGCCGTTGACCCAGGTGGCGACGACGCGGGCGGGCAGCGTGCGGCCCTCCAGCGGCGACCAGCCGCACTTGTACAGCACGTTGGACTTGTGCACGCGGGTCTCGCCGTGCGGGTCCACGAGCACCAGATCGGCCCAGTAGCCCTCGCGCACGTAGCCGCGGTCGCGGATGCCGAAACGCTCGGCCGTCGCATGGCAGGCCTTGTGGACGACGGTGCGCATGTTCATCTCGCCCTTCTTGACCAGGTCGATCAGCATCAGCAGCGAGTGCTGCACCAGCGGCAGGCCGGATGGTGCCTTGAAGTAGCTCTGCGCCTTTTCCTCGGCGGTGTGCGGCGCGTGGTCGGTGGCGATGATGTCGATGCGGTCCTGCATCACCGCCTGCACCAGGGCCTTGCGGTCCTCCGGCGTCTTGATCGCCGGGTTGCACTTGATCAGATTGCCGAGCGCGGCGTAGTCACGTGCGTCCATCGCCAAGTGATGCACGCAGGCTTCGACGGTGATCTGCTTGTTCGCCATCGGCCCGGCAGTGAAGAACTCCAGTTCGCGCGCGGTGGTCAGGTGTAGCACGTGCAGCTGCGTGCCGTGCTTCTTCGCCAGCCCCACCGCCAGCTCGGTGGACTTGTAGCAGGCCTCGACCGAGCGGATGTTCGGATGCTCCCAGGCCGGGACGTCCTCGCCGTACTTCGCGCGCGCGGCGTCCTCGTTGAGCTTGATCGTCGGCGTGTCCTCGCAGTGCGTGACCACGATCAGCGGGCAGCGCGCGAAGATGCCCTCCAGCACCTTGGGATCATCGACCAGCATGTTGCCGGTCGAGGCGCCCATGAACACCTTGAGCGCGCAGGCCTCATCCCGTTGCAGGGCCTCGATCTCGGCCAGGTTGTCGTTGGCGGCGCCGAAGTAGAACGCGTAGTTGGCGAAGCTGCGCCCCTGCGCAGCGGCATATTTCTCGGCGAGCAGCGCCCGCGTGGAGATCGTCGGCTTGTTGTTGGGCATGTCGAAGTAGGTCGTCACGCCGCCGGCGACCGCCGCACGCGATTCCGAATGGAGATCACCCTTGTGCGTCAGGCCCGGCTCGCGGAAGTGCACCTGGTCGTCGATCAGCCCGGGCAGCAGCCACTGACCCTTCGCGTCATAGATCACGGTGCCGGCCGGCGCGGTGATCTGCCTGGCGATCTTCTCGATGCGTCCGTTCCTGATCAGCACGTCGGCCGCGATCTCGTGCTCCTCGTTGATGATGTGGGCATTGGTGATCAGCATGGCCGGCTCCTTCGGGTGATGACGTGCATGGTAATCGGTTTGATCGCCGCGCCGGGCGTATGATCGGCGGCACAGGCGCATCCCGAGGAGAGCGGCGAGCCATGAGCGAACGGACCCATTACGGTGCCTGCAACCTGTGCGAGGCGATCTGCGGCCTGGAGTTCAAGGTCCGCGAGGGACACATCGTCTCGATCAAGGGCGACGCCGCCGATCCGCTGTCGCGCGGGCACATCTGTCCCAAGGCGGTCGCGCTGCAGGACCTCCATGAAGACCCCGACCGCCTGCGCCGGCCACAGAAGCGGGTCGGCGAGTCCTGGGTCGAGGTCGGCTGGGACGAGGCCTTCGACGACATCGCCGACCGCCTCGCCACGATCCACGCCACGCATGGCGCCAACAGCATCGCCGCCTACCTGGGCAATCCGAGCGTGCACAACTGGGGCAACCTGACCCACAGCAGCGCGTTCCTCGGCCCGCTGAAGACGCGCAGCCGCTATTCCGCGACCTCGGTCGATCAGCTGCCGCACCAGCTCGTCGCCTACTGGCTGTACGGGCACCAGCTCGCGATCTCGGTGCCGGACATCGACCGCAGCCGCTACATCCTGATGCTCGGCGCCAACCCGATGGCGTCGAACGGCAGCCTGTGGACGGTGCCGGACTTCCGCAACCGGCTCAAGGCGATGCAGGCGCGCGGCGGCAAGCTGGTGCTGATCGACCCGCGCCGCACCGAGACCGCGGAAGTCGCCGACGAGCACCACTTCATCCGGCCCGGCGCCGACGCCGCGCTGCTTTTGGCCCTGCTGAACACGATCTTTGCCGAGGACCTCGCGCAGCCGGGCCGCTTGGCCGAGTTCAGCGACGGCCTCGATCGGGTCGCCGAGGCGGTACGGCCATTCACGCCGGAGCGCGCCGCGGCGGTGACCGGCATCGACGCCGGAACGATCCGCCGCATCGCGCGCGAGTTCGCCGCGACCGGCGCCGCGGCGGCCTATGGTCGCATGGGGGTATCGACGCAGGCGCACGGCACACTGTGCCAGTGGGCGCTGGCGATGCTCAACATCGCCACCGGCAATCTCGACCGCGAGGGCGGCATGATGTTCCCGCGTCCGGCGATGGACCTGGTGAAGGGGCCGGGCTCCAAGCCGGGCCACTACGCGGTGTGGAAGTCGCGCGTGCGCGGCCTGCCGGAATTCGGCGGCGAGCTGCCGGTCGCCGCGCTGGCCGAGGAGATCCTCACGCCGGGTGACGGACAGGTGCGGGCGCTGATCACCATCGCCGGCAACCCGGTGCTGTCCACGCCCAACGGCCGCCAGCTCGAAACGGCGCTGGGCGCGCTCGACTTCATGGTGTCCGTGGACTATTACCGCAACGAGACCACGCGCTTCGCGCACTACATCCTGCCGCCGACCGGTGGTCTGGAGCACGACCACTACGACATCATCTTCCACCACTTCGCGGTGCGGAACACCGCCAAGTACAGTCCGGCGATCTTCCCCAAACCGCAGGGCGCGCTGCACGACTGGGAGATCTTCACGCAGCTCGGCCGCCGTCTGCGCGCGCGCCTGCAGCCGGATGCGCGCAAGCCGCTGCTGCAGCGCCTGACCTCGCGCATCAAGGACGGGATCATGATGCGCATGCCACCGCACCGGATGCTGGATCTTGCCATCCGCAACGGCGCCTACGGCAAGAACTCCGCGCACAAGCTCACCCTCGCCAAACTCAGGGCCGCGCCGCACGGCATCGACCTCGGACCGCTGCAGCCCGAGCTGCCCAGGCGCCTGTTCACCCGGGACAAGCGCATCCATTGTCTCAACGACGCGCTGACTGCCGAGATCGCGCGCTACGACCGCGTGCTGGCCGAACAGCAGGCGCGCGCGCCGCAGGCCGGCGAGCTGTGGCTGATCGGCCGCCGCCACGTGCGCAGCAACAATTCGTGGATGCACAACGCCCAGCGCCTGGTCAAGGGCAAGCCGCGCCACCAGCTGTTCATGCACCCGCAGGATCTCGCCGCACGCGGCCTGACCGACGGCCAGACGGTCCGCGTCAGCTCGCGTGTCGGCAGCGTCGATATCGAGGTCCAGGCCACCGACGCCATCATGCGCGGCGTCGTCTCCCTGCCGCACGGCTGGGGTCACGCGCGTCCCGGCGTGCAGCAGCGCATCGCCCGCGAGCACGCGGGGCAGAGCGTCAACGACCTGACCGATGACCGTTACCTGGATCGGCTCTCCGGCAATGCCGCACTCAACGGCGTGGCGGTGACCGTGGAATCCGCGGGACGGGCGGCGGCGCGGGCTGCCTAAGCATAGCCGATCGCCGATCGACCAGCCTTCATGCCGGACCGCGGGACCGGTAGGCGGCGCGCAGCTGGGCGACGGTGCCGGCGCCTTCGGTGAACACGAACAGCCACAGCACCGGCGGTCCGCCCAGGCCGACGATGAACCACACCAGCACGAGGGCGACGTAGAGCCGTGCCCAGCCGTCGATCACCGCGAACAAGCCGACCGGATGCAGCAGGCGCGCGACGACCCAGACGCTGACCAGCGCGCCGGTGAGGCAGACGAACAGCAGATGGATCGGCTCGAAGGTCGGGGCGACCGGGTTGCCGCCGAGCAGGCCGTTGAGCCAGTACAGCGTCGCGATGAACTGGGGCGCCAGCGGCGGCAGCGCCAGCATCCAGGTCACGGCGGAATCGAGCCAGGCCCAGAAGCGGACCGTGCGGGCGGGAATGTGGTCGTAGCGCATGAGGCGTGCGTAGGGCGTGCCGGCGAATACGTCCGCGGCAGCATGCCCGGATTCACGAACCTGGGCCAGCACGGCGACGACCGCCGGCAAGGGCGCCGCGATGCGCTTCGGATTAGAGTGTGCGGCGGACCGGTCCGGCGGTCCGCGATCCCTGGCGACAGATCATGAAGACAGCGTGGTTCACGAGCATGGCGTTGGCGCTCATCATCGGCCTCGGGCCTGCGGCCGCGCAGGATGGATCGGGCGAGCCGCTGTCGGCGGCGGAACTGGCGCGCTGCGCGCAACAGGTGCAGCAGTTGCGCGCCGAGTCCGCGCGCATCCTGGCCGACAGCGCGCGGCTCGATGCGCAGCGCGGTCGCATCGACGAGCGCCGGCGCCGGATCGAGGCCGATGCGGCGACGCCGGATCGTGGTGACCTGGCGCAGCGTCTGGCCCTGAGCGACCGCCGCCAGCAGCTGAGCGCCGAGGCAACCGCCTTCAACGCGCGCATCGAGCAGCTCCGCGGCGAGATCGCGTCGATCAACGCGGTCAAGCTCGATTACGAGCGCGGCTGCGCGCAGCGGCCTTACCGCCGCCGCGATCTCGAACGGCTGCCGCAGGCGGCGCAGGAGGCGATGCGCGCTGGTCTCGACGACGTGCGCGTGCCGTACATCGAGGCAGTGACGCCGGTAGCGGCCGAAGTCTCGCAGGCGGAGACCGCGCAGTAGCTTCAGCGCGCTCCTTCAGGGGGTGAAGGCGCGGCTTCGTCGAGCAGCGGCAGCAGGTCGTCGGCGAGCGCGCGCAGGAACTGCACCGGCAGCGCGCTGGTGAAGCTGTAGCGCGCCGCGTCGGCGCCCGGGACGTAGGCGGTGAGGCTGCCGAACCAGCGGTCGTCGATCATGAACACGAAGGTCGCCGAGCGGCTGACGACGCGCGAGGTGACGACGCGGCCACCGCGGCTGTGGATTTCATAGCGGTGGTCGCCAGTGCCGGTCTTGCCGCCCACCGGCAGGGGGCGGCCGTCGCGCTTGAAGCCGCCCTTGAGCCGGCGCGCGGTCCCTTCTTCGACGACGTCGATCAGCGCGGCACGCAGCGCTCGCGCGACGGCCACCGGCAGCACGCGTTCGGCCGGCGCGGGCACGCGTTCCAGCTCGGTGTCGTAGGGCGTGCCGGTGGCGAAACGCAGCCGTTCGATGCGCACCGACGGCAGGCGCAGGCCGTCGTTGACGATGATGCCGATCAGCTCGGCGAGCGCCGCGGGCCGGTCGCCGGAGGCCCCGATGGCGCTGGCATAGGACGGTGTCAGCGACTCGAACGGGTAGCCGAGCCGGCGCCAGCGCTGCAGGATGTCCTCGAAGGCCTCGGTTTCCATCATCGTGCGGATGCGCACGTCCTGCGCGGCGCGGCGGCCGGTGCGGAACAGCCAGCCGTACACGTCCTGACGCTCGGCGTGGCTGGCAGCGGTGACTTCGGCGAGGCCGGCGTGGGGGTGCGCGCGCAGATGGGCGACCAGCCACAGTTCCAGGGGATGCACGCCGGCCAGATAGCCGCGGTCGGCGAGGGGATGGCGTTCCGGCGCGTAGCGCCGATACAGCTCGCGCAGGGCGGCGTCGCCGAGTGTCTGCTCGGCCAGATGCTCGCGCATCAGCGCGGCGAAGCCCGCGAAGTCCAGTTCGGGTCGCACGCTCAGGATCGCCATGGCCGTGCGGCTGGGCGTGCGCGACACGCCCTGCAGCAACAGTTCCAATGCCTCGTCCGCACTCTTGCCGCGGTACTTGCGGAAGAAGCGCGCGAGGAACTGGCGGCCTTCGCGGTCGGCGAAGCGGGCGAGGTAATCCTGGCGCAGCGGATCACCGGCGTCTTCGAGCAGCTGCGCGGCGGCGCCTTCGGGCTGGTACATCGCGTAGGCGACGATGTCGCGCATCAGGCGGATGAACACCAGGTTGACCGAGCGGCGGAAGGCTTCGCGCACCGTGAGCACGCGGCCGTCGTCGGCCGGATCGAAGTTGGAGAAGCTGTGCTGGCCGCCGCCGGTGAAGAACTGCGTCGCCGGGCTGGCCGAATAGCGGCGCTCCATCGCCGCATCGAGCATGGCGTCCAGGCTGCGGTCCTGCGCCGCGGCCAGATAGTCCAGCGCCCAGGCGCCGAGCGCGTCGCGGTCGTGGCGCGGTGCCTGGCGCAGCGCGTCCGCCGTCTGTCCGGCGTGGCGCGCATGCAGCTCGGCGACGATCTCCAGGTAGGTGGCGAGGGTGCGCAGCTTGGCCGTCGAGCCGAGGTCGAGCCGCGCACCCTGGTTGAGGTCGAAGGGCTGATCGACGTTGTCGGTCTGCACGAGCAGGCGGTTGCGATCGGTGCCGCGCTCGAACAGCGTGAAGCTGACGACGAGCCGCGCCGGATCGTCGCCGTCGCGCAGCAGGCGTTCGCCATACAGGCCCTTGGTGCGGGCGCGTTCCGGCGTGCGCAGCTGGCGCAGCGCGTCGGTGATGCGCGCCTGCAGCGCGGCGTCGAAGGTTCCGGTGGCGGTCAGGTCGAGCCGGTCGAGGTCGTAGAGGCTGGTGCTGCGCAGCTGGGCGGCGAGCTGCGTGCGCAGTGCGTTGGGCGCCTTGAGCGCGACGAACGCGGGCGCCGCTTCGCTCGGTGGTGGGGCGAAGCGCAGCTTCTGCGCCAGCGCGGCGTCGCGCAGCGCCGGCGGCACGATGCCCTCGGCCGCGAGCAGGCGCAGATGGGCGTCGGTCAGGGCGTCGAGCTCGGCGGCGCCTTGCAGCAGGTAATAGGACGGGCGGCGCTGCGCGACGAGCAGCGACAGCGCCTGCTTGTAGGCGAGCGCGCGCTGTGCGAGGTCGCCGGCGTCGTCGGCGAGCAGGCGGTTGATTTCGGCGAAATCGCGGCCGTACCAGGCCCACAGGCCGTCACCGATGCCGTTGACCTCGCCGAACGCGGCGCGCGCGGCCAGCGGCACGGTGTTGAGATAGTCGAGGACGATGCGCCGGCGCGCGGCGCGTGTGTCCGCACCGTCGAGATAGGCGCGCACCGAGGCCGAGGCCATCTGCCGCAGCTTCTCGGCCGGCGAGTCGGTGCGGCCGCCGGGGGAGTGGCGGTACTTCTCGATCTGGGTCGCCAGCGTGCTGCCGCCCGGTGTCGCGCGTTCCGGGTCGAAGCGGCTGAGCAGTTGGTCGAGCACGGCACGGCTCAGGCGCCCCCAGTCGATCGCCGGGTTGCGGGTCGGCCGGTCATCGTCGAGCAGCCCGCGGTTCTCGATGTGCAGCAGGCTGGCGACGAGCCGCGGCGGGATCGCGCCGAAATCCGCGTACTGGCGCAGCGGATACCAGGCCGCGTACAGCGGCGTGCCGCGGCGATCGAGCAAGCTCAGGCCGGCGGCGCTCTTCTCGTGGTAGGGCAGGAACAGGCCGCGATCGGCCAGGCGCAGCATCGTCGACGACTGCCGGGCCTGCGCGACGATGCGGTAGTCACGGGCTTCCAGCTGCGCCAGCAGGCGCGGCAGCGCGCTGTAGCCCAGGCGCAGGTCGTAGGGTCCGTCGTCGGGGAAACGGATCGCCGGGCTCGGCCCCGGCTCGACGTGGTAGCCGAGGTCCGCGGCGAGTCCGGCGAGGTAGCGCGCCTGCAGCCGCGAGCTGCGCAGTTCGTCGCGGATGGCGAGTGCCACGAGCGCCACCGCCAGCAGCCCCGCCGCGACGAGAACAAGGCGCAGCCGGCGACGCCCGGAGCTTGCCGGGTGCCGTCGTGGCGCTGGAGCGATGGGCGCGCCGGGGGGAAGCGTGCCGGGTTCGTTCACGGGCCGTCCTGGCCGTCGGAGGTTTATGTCGATAGGAGATTCTGCATCGGGTGCGCCGGGAACCGCGACCGGTGCATCAGGTCGCGTCCGACGAGGCCTGCGGGAAGATCGCGCGGATGCGCAGCACCTCGTCCTGCTGATCGAGGAAGGCGGCCACGCAGGCGGGATCGAACTGGTGGCCGGATTGGTCGCGCAGATAGGCGAAGGACCGTTCCAGCGTCCAGGCGGGCTTGTAGCAGCGCGCGCTGGTCAGGGCGTCGAAGACGTCGGCGACGGTGACGATGCGCGCCTCGACCGGAATCGCCGCGCCGGCGAGCCCGTCGGGATAGCCGCGCCCGTCCCAGCGTTCGTGATGGTTGCGCGCGATGGCCAGCAGGCCGCCGACGTAGGGCATGTCGGCCAGCTGCAGGTCGTCGAGCAGCTTCCTCAGAATGATCTCGCCCTTGAGCGGGTGCTGGCGCATGACCGCGAGTTCGCGCTCGGCCAGCGAGCCTGGCTTGAGCAGGACCGCGTCTGGCGTGGTGATCTTGCCGATGTCGTGCATCGGCGCGAACAGTTGCACGTGTTCGACCCAGTCGTCGTCGCGCCCGAGCGTGCCGGCCAGCGCGCGCGCGATCAGTCCGGAGTAATGCGCCATGCGGCTCAGGTGGCTGCCGGTCTCGTCGTTGCGCAGGTAGGAGATCTCGCGCAGCAGCTGCATGCCGCCGGTCAGCGTCGCGATGGACTTGAGCTTGCGGTCGATCATCAGCGCGATGATCTGCACGAACAGGTCGAGCTGCGCCGTCACCCGCGCGTCGAACGCGTGGGGCGTGTCGGCATTGAAAAAGACGAAGCCGACGAAGCGCGCGCCGTCGTACAGCGGCACCGTGTAGCTGGAACGGAAGCCGGCCGCGGCGATGGCGCGCGAGTGCGCCTGCTCGCCGAGTTCGACGGCCTGCAGGTCCGCGATGACGCGCTTCTCGCGGCTGCGGCGGAGGCTGTCGAGCCAGTGGGCCGAGGTCAGTGTCGTGCGGTAGTGCGAGATCGGCGTCGTGTCCGCCGGGCTGTACAGGAACGTGCGCAGCTCGTCGGTCTGCGCGTCGTGCAGCACCACCGAGATGCGCCGGACATGCGGGAAATGGCGCTGCACCTCCTCGTGCAGCACTCCCAGCTGGCGGTTGAGCGCTTCCATGCGACGGCTCCGGTGCGCAAGTACGGTAGCCGAGCGTAACAGCCCGCTGCCGGGCGCCAGAGCGTGCCGACGCCGGATTCAGACGGGCGCAGTCTCGTAGCCGGACCAGCGGCGCTGTTCGTAGTCGAACAGCTTGCAGCGACGGAAGGTGTCGAACAGTCCGTTCCAGGTGAAGCGGTACTCGTGGATGTAGCGGGCGTAGTGCGCCTTGAGGTCGGCGTAGGCCTGCGGCAGCCGGTAATACGGGATGTGCGGATTCACGTGGTGGGGGACGTGGATCATGATGTTGTGCGTGAGCGTTTCCATCAGCCACGAGAAGCGCACGACCGTGCTGCAGTACAGCTGCGCGATCGCCGGACTCCACTGCTCGCGCTGCACGAAGAACGGGATGTCCGGATGCGTGTGGTGCAGGTAGATGAACAGTGCGATGAAGTAGTTGAAGACGATGAATGGCAGGATCACCGCGCACAGCACGCCAGCGATGCCGCCGCCGTAGGTCCAGGCCAGTGCCGAAGCGGCCAGCGCGAACACCAGCGTCAGCAGCTTGTTGTTGCGCATGCGCGTTCGTTCGTCCGCCGTCTGGCCGGGGTTGAAGCGCACCATGCGCGTCCACCAGACGTGGATCAGGTAATGCAGCGCGCAGCCCCAGGGCGTGCGCTCAATGCGGTACAGCCTGCGCCGGGCCGGAGACGCCGCGGCGTACTCTTCCGGCGTCCACGGCCGCCAGATCCAGTCGAGCGTCGACAGCGAGGTGAAGCCGTGGTGCACGCGGTTGTGGCCGAAGGCCCACAGCCGGTACATGTTCAGCGACGGCAGCATCGCCAATGTGCCGAACAGTTCGGCGATGCGGCGGTTCTCGAACAGCGCACCGTGCGCGGCGTCGTGCGCCCAGACGAACAGGAAGGCGACGCAGCAGCCGGCGCCCAGTCCGCCGAGCAGCTTCAGCCACAGCGTGTCGGCGGACAGCGCGACCGTGATGCAGACGGCGTACAAGGCGAAGTCCAGCGCCAGCGGACCGAAGGTGCGTGGCATCGAGCGCTGCTCGCAGGCCGGGTCGATGTGTGCGCGGACTTCGCGCAGGCTGGTCTTGCGCAGTTCGGCGAGCTGCAGGGATTCCGTCGTTTCTTCGATCGTGGCGGACATGGGAATACGGGTGCGGGTGGGCGGCAGCGAGCCGCGGCGGCGGTGCGTCGGCGGCGAGGATTGCGGGCCTGCCGCAGCGCCGGGTTGACCTGGATCAATGCGTCGCGGGTGGTGCCCGCCACGATCGAACCGTCCGGTGGACCTGGAGCGGCACGAGGCACCATGTGTGAACTGTTTGCGATGTCGAGCCGGCTGCCGGCGACGGTGCGCTATTCGTTCGCCGAGTTTGCGCGGCACGGCGGCGGCACGGCTCCGCACGCGGACGGCTGGGGTATCGGCTATTACGTCGATGGCGACGTGCGCGTGATCCGCGAAGCCGGGCCTGCGGTGGCGAGTTCCTGCGCGCGTCTGCTGCACGAGGTGCCGTTCTCCAGCGACCGGGTCATCGCGCACATCCGCCTGGCGACGCGCGGCGACAGGGCCTTGCGCAACACGCAGCCGTTCCAGCGCGAACTGGGCGGGCGCATGCACCTGTTCGCGCACAATGGCGCCCTGCGCATCGAGCCGCTGCAGCCGATGCTTCGCCGCGACGGGCCACTGCCGGTCGGCGAGACCGATTCGGAGCTGGCGTTCTGCCTGCTGCTGCAGCGTCTGCGCCCCTTGTGGCTGGCGAGCGAGGGGATGCCCCCGGCGGCGGACCGACTGGCCGTCGTCGTCGAGCTGGCCGCGCTGCTGCGTCCTCTCGGGCCGGCGAATTTTCTTTACTGCGACGGTGACCTGCTGTTCGTGCACGCACACCGGCGCACGCAGGCACCGGGGCGGATCGAACCACCGGGCCTGCACCTGCTCGAACGGCACTGTCCGCTCGAGATGGCCCGCGTCGAAGTGCCGGGGCTGGAGATCGGCGCCGCCGCCAGCGGCGCGCAGGACGTGGCGCTCGTCGCCAGTGTGCCGCTGACGGATGAAGCCGGCTGGCGGCCGCTGGCCGAAGGCGAGGTGTTGGCGATCCGCGGCGGACGCGTGCTCAACGTGCAGCCAGCAGCGCGTTGACGACTTCCGCCAGCGGTTCGCGCCAGTGCCGGCCGTTGCCGATCAGCGCCCAGGTCGCGGTCTTGTCGAGCACGCTGTACGCCGGCCGGCGCGCCGGCGTCGGGTAGTCCTGCGTGCGGATCGGCACGATCGGTGCCGGCGTCGCAGCGAGATGCGGCAGCGCCAGTTCGCGGACGGCGCAGGCGAGGTCGTACCAGCTCGCGGCGCCGGCATCGGAAAAGTGATAGATCCCCGCGGGGGCGTTCGCTTCCAGCAGCGCCCACAGCGCGCGCGCCAGCGAGGTCGCCGCGGTCGGCGTGCCGATCTGGTCGGCGACGACGCGCAGTTCCGGCTTCTCCTGCATCAGGCGCAGCATCGTCTTGACGAAGTTGCTGCCGTGCGCGGAATACAGCCACGCGGTGCGCACGACGAGGGCGGAAGCTGCGGCGTCGAGCACGCCCCGTTCGCCCTCCAGCTTGCTCTGACCATAGACGCCCAGCGGCGACGGTGCGTCGTCCGGCAGGTATGGCGAGGACTTGCAGCCATCGAACACGAAGTCGGTCGATATGTGAACGATGCGTGCGCCGATCCGGGTGGCCGCGAGTGCGAGGTTGCGCGCGCCGTCGCGGTTGACCCGGAACGCCGCATCGGCGTCCGACTCGGCGCGGTCGACCGCGGTGTACGCGGCGCAGTTGATCACCACCTGTGGGCGCAGGGATTCGAGGTGGCGCATGACCGCGGTGGCGTCGGTGATGTCGAGTTCCGGCAGATCGACGCCGTGAGTCTCGGTGCCGGCGGGCGGGCTGCGTGAGAGTTCGATCCCCAGCTGGCCCTTGCACCCGGTGACGAGGACGGATCTCATCTGACGACTCCCTCGTTTTCTGCGGAGGACGGCAAGCTCACGCAAACACCTCTGCCTCTCCGAGCAGCGGCGCAGTGCCATCCTTGCCCGACAGCAGCGGCTGCGCACCGGCGAGCGGCCATGCAATGCCGATCGCGGGGTCGTTCCAGCGGATGCCGCGGTCGTGTTCCGGCGAGTAGTAGGCGGTGACCTTGTAGATCACGTCCGCGTTGTCCGAGGTCACGCAGAAACCATGGGCGAAGCCGGGCGGGATCCACAGCTGGCGCTTGTTGTCGGCGGACAGGGTCACGCCGACCCACTGCCCGAAGGTCTGCGAGCCGCGGCGGATATCGACGGCGACGTCGTAGATCTCGCCGCTGACGACGCGCACCAGCTTGCCCTGAGCCATCGGCGGCAGCTGGTAGTGCAGGCCGCGCAGCACGCCGCGCGCCGAGCGCGAGTGGTTGTCCTGCACCATCGGATCGGTGCAGCCGGTCAGCTCCGCGAAACGGCGCGCATGGAAGGCCTCGAAGAAGAAGCCGCGATCGTCGCCGAAGACTTTGGGTTCGAGAATGACGACACCGGCGAGCGCGGTCGGGATCGCGTTCATCAGAAGATCTTCTCCTCGAGCATGCGCAGCAGGTAGGCGCCGTAGCCGCTCTTGAGCAGCGGTTCGGCCAGGCGGCGCAGCTGCGCGGCGTCGATGAAGCCGCTGCGGTAGGCGACTTCCTCCGGGCAGGCGATCTTCAGGCCCTGGCGCTTCTCCAGCGTCTGGATGAAGGTGCCGGCGTCGAGCAGCGAATCGTGCGTGCCGGTGTCGAGCCAGGCCATGCCGCGGCCCATCAGTTCGACCTGCAGCGCGTCGCGTTCGAGATACAGCCGGTTGAGGTCGGTGATTTCGAGTTCGCCGCGCGGTGACGGCCGGATCTGGCGCGCCAGTTTCACGACGTCCGCGTCGTAGAAGTACAGGCCGGTGACGGCGTAGCGCGACTTCGGTCGCGCCGGCTTTTCCTCGATGGAGACGACCTTGCCGTCGCCCCCGAACTCGACCACGCCGTAGCGTTCGGGGTCGGTGACGGGGTAGGCGAACACGGTGGCGCCGGCACGCCGTGCGGCCGCGCGCCTGAGCGCGGGCGCGAGGTCGTGGCCGTAGAACAGGTTGTCGCCGAGCACCAGCGCGCAGGCGTCGCCGTCGATGAAGCGTTCGCCGATCAGGAAGGCCTGCGCGAGGCCGTCCGGACTCGGCTGGACCGCGTAGGACAGCGAAAGGCCCCACTGGCGGCCGTCGCCGAGCAGCGCCTCGAAGCGCGGCGTGTCCTGCGGCGTCGAGATCACCAGGATCTCGCGGATGCCGGCGAGCATCAGCGTCGTCAGCGGGTAATAGATCATCGGCTTGTCGTAGACCGGCAGCAGCTGCTTGGACACCGCCTGCGTGACCGGGTACAGGCGCGTGCCGCTGCCGCCCGCCAGGATGATCCCCTTCATCTACTTTCTCCCGAGCCCCAGGCGCTGGCGCGCGTAGCCGCGTGCCTGCACGGTGCGGCACCAGTCCTGATTGGCCAGATACCACTGCACGGTCTTGCGGATGCCGGACTCGAACGTCTCGGCCGGCGTCCAGCCGAGTTCGCGCTCGATCTTGCCGGCGTCGATCGCGTAACGCAGATCGTGCCCCTTGCGGTCCTCGACGAAGGTGATCAGTCCGCGGTGCGGAGACCGGTCCGCGCGCGGCCGCAGTTCGTCGAGCAGCGCGCACAGCTGTTCAACCAGGTCGAGGTTGCGCTTCTCGTTGTGCCCGCCGATGTTGTACTGCTCGCCGACGCGGCCGCGCTCGAACACCACCTGCAAGGCGCGCGCATGGTCCTCGACGTAGAGCCAGTCACGCACGTTGGCGCCGGTGCCGTACACCGGCAGCGGCTTGCCCTCGAGCGCGTTGAGGATCATCAGCGGGATCAGCTTCTCGGGGAACTGGTACGGCCCGTAGTTGTTGGAGCAGTTGGTGATGACCACCGGCAGCCCGTAGGTGTGGTGCCAGGCACGCACCAGCTGGTCCGAGCCGGCCTTGCTCGCCGAGTACGGCGAGTTCGGCGCATAGGGCGTGGTCTCGGTGAACAGGCCGGTGTCACCGAGCGTGCCGTACACCTCGTCGGTCGAGACGTGGTGGAAGCGGAACGACTTGCGCGTCGGCACGTCCAGTTGCTGCCAGTGGGCCAGAGCGGCTTCCAGCAAGCGGAAGGTGCCGACGATATTGGTCTGGATGAACTCGGCCGGTCCGTCGATCGAGCGATCGACGTGCGACTCCGCCGCGAGGTGGATCACGCCGTCGGGCCGGTAGGTCTCGAACAAGCGCGCCATCGCCGCCGCGTCGCAGATGTCGGCCTTTTCGAAGCGGTAGCGCGGATTCTGCGGCGCGTCCTCCAGGGCTTCGAGGCTGGCCGCGTAAGTCAGCTTGTCGACGTTGACGATCTGCACCTCGCTGTTGCGCAGCAGGTGACGGATCAGCGCCGAGCCGATGAAGCCCGCGCCGCCGGTGATGAGCAGCGTGCGGGCCATGAATCAGACCTGCGCGGGACGCGGCCGGCGCGGCAGCAGTTCGGACACCGGGTCGATCAGGTGGATCGTGCTGGCGACGACGTTGCCGGTGGTCAGCGGATCGGGCTCGCCGTCCAGTTCGCGCACGACGCCGCCAGCTTCCTGCACCAGCACGATGCCGGCCGCCATGTCCCAGGGCTTGAGGTTGAATTCCCAGAAACCTTCGAGCCGTCCGGCGGCGACATAGGCAAGGTCCAGCGAAGCCGCGCCGGCGCGGCGCACGCCGGCCGTGTGCGCGGCGACATTGCGCAGCATCGGCAGGTAACGGTCGAGAAATTCCTCGCGCAGCGGCACTCCGGTGCCGATCAGCGCCTGCGACAGCTCCTTGCAGGCGCTGACGCGGAGCTTGCGGTTGTTGAGCAACGCGCCTTCGCCGCGGCTGGCGCAGTACAGATCCTGCGTCGCCGGGGCGTAGATCACGCCGTGTTCGAGGCGGTCCCTGACCTGGACGCCGATCGATACCGCGAAATGCGGGATGCGGTGCAGGAAGTTGGTCGTGCCGTCGAGGGGATCGACGATCCAGGTCACGTCCGACGCGCCGCGCGCGCCGTCATGGGAACCGGACTCTTCGGCCAGGATCGCGTGGTCGGGATAGGCCTTGCGGATCGCGCGGATGATCTCCGCCTCCGCGCCGCGATCGACCTGGCTGACGAAATCGTTGCGGCTCTTGCGCTCGACCTGGAGCTGATCGGCCCGGTCGTAGTGGCGCATGATGAAATTGCCGGCCGCGCGCGCGGCCATCACGGCGATGTTGACCAGCGGGTGCATGACGGGCCGGGAACTGAAAAAGGAGCGGGGAAAGCGAGAGCACTAGAATATCACGATGAGTCTGCCCGACCCGCTGTCCCGCATCCGCATCGTCCTGGTTTCGACCCAGCATCCCGGCAACATCGGCGCCAGCGCGCGCGCGATGCTGACGATGGGGCTGACCGAGCTGGTGCTGGTCAAGCCCGACCGCTTTCCGCATCCACAGGCCCGTGCGACCGCGACGCATGCGCTGGACGTGGTCGAACGGGCGCGCGTCGTGGCGAGCCTGGACGAGGCGGTTGCCGACTGCGGCTGGGTCGTGGGGCTGTCGGCGCGGGTGCGCACGCTGGGCGACGAGCCGCTGCGGCCCTGGCAGGCCGCGGAGCGCGCGCTGGCGGTGGCGCAGGAGGCGCCGGTCGCCTTCGTCTTCGGCTGCGAGCGCACCGGCCTGCTCAACGAGGAGATCGAACGCTGCCACGCGACCGCGCTGATTCCGGCCAACCCGCAGTTCAGCTCCCTGAACCTGTCGCAGGCCGTGCAGATCGTCGCCTATGAGCTGCGCCGCGCCGCGTTTCCGGGACAGGTCGAGGTCGCGAGCAAGAAAAAGCACCCCTGGTTCGCGCCGCCGGCCGCCGAGGACATGGAGCGCTTCTACGAGCACCTGGAACGCATTCTGCTCTCGACCGGCTTTCTCGACCCGGCCAATCCGCGCGTGCTGATGCGGCGCCTGCGCACCTATTTCAACCGTTCCGCGCCGGATCGCAACGAACTCAACATCCTGCGCGGCATCCTGACCTCGTTCGAGCGGCCGAAGAACCGGCGCATCCCGCTCGCGCCCGAGGACGAGGGACGCTAAACAGCACTGAATCGGTCTAGAATAACGCCATGTTCGATCGCATCCGTGAAGACGTCCGCTCGATCCGCGAGCGGGATCCCGCCGCACAGTCGTCGTGGGAGGT
This sequence comes from Fontimonas sp. SYSU GA230001, assembly GCF_040066175.1. Classification (NCBI taxonomy): domain Bacteria; kingdom Pseudomonadati; phylum Pseudomonadota; class Gammaproteobacteria; order Nevskiales; family Nevskiaceae; genus Fontimonas; species Fontimonas sp. SYSU GA230001. Next base: position 106,556 of record NZ_JBEAAM010000007.1, on the reverse strand, counting down.
GCTGACCTGCTATCCGGGCCTGCATGCGATCTGGGGGCACCGCGTCTCGCATTTCCTGTGGACGCTCGGCCTGAAGTGGCTGGCGCGGTTCAACTCGCACCTGGCGCGCTGGCTCACCGGCATCGAGATTCATCCGGGGGCGAAGATCGGGCGGCGCGTGTTCATCGACCACGGCCTGGGCGTCGTGATCGGCGAAACCGCCGAGGTCGGCGACGACTGCACGATCTACCAGGGCGTGACGCTCGGCGGCACCTCGCTGACGCGCGGCGCCAAGCGTCATCCGACGCTGGGGCGCGGCGTCGTCGTCGGTGCCGGTGCCAAGGTGCTGGGGCCTTTCATGGTCGGCGACGGCGCCAACATCGGCAGCAATGCCGTGGTGGTGCGTGCGGTGCCGGCAGGCGCGACCGCGGTCGGCATCCCGGCGCGCGTCGTCGGCGCCGACGCTGAGCGCAAGACGGAGTTTCATGCCTACGGCATCACCGACGAAGGCATGTCCGACCCGGTGGCCAATGCGATCGCCAAGCTCCTCGAGCACGTCCGCGCGCAGGATGAACAGCTGGCGCGCATGTGCAAGATCGTGCACGAGCTGGACAGCCGCATGCCGGAACTGGCGCTGCGCAAGCTGGAGATGCCGGAATTCTGCTCGGACGGTCAGGAGCCGGCCGCGAAGGGCTGAGGCGGATGCCCGTCTACCTGGATCACAACGCCACCACGCGCCTCGATCCGCGCGTGCTCGACGCGATGCTGCCGTACCTGTCCGGGCCCTATGGCAATCCGTCGTCGCTGCACCGCTTCGGCCGCGCGGCGCGCGACGCGGTGGAGCGCGCGCGCGAACAGGTCGCGCGGCTGGTCAACTGCCAGCCGGGCGAGATCGTCTGGACTTCCGGCGGCACCGAGGCCAACAACCTCGCGATCAAGGGCGTCGCCGCCGGCCAGCAGCCGACGCGCGTGCTCTACGGCGCGACCGAGCATCCGGCGGTGATGGAAGCCGCCGAGGCGCTCAAGGACTCCGGCTGGACGGTCGAGAAAATCGCCGTGGACGGGCGTGGGCTGGTGGACTGGCCGCGTTTCGAGGCGCAGCTGCGCGCCGGACCCCTGCGTCTGGCGGCGCTGATGCGCGCCAACAACGAGACCGGCGTGATCCAGGACGTCGCGCGCGCGGCGCAGCGGGCGCACGCCGTCGGCGCCTGGCTGCACGTCGATGCGGTGCAGGCCGCCGGCAAGATCCCGGTCGATTTCGCGGCACTGGGCGCCGACCTGATGAGCCTGTCCAGCCACAAGCTCTACGGACCCAAGGGCATCGGCGCGCTGATCCGCCGGAGCGCGGTCGAGCTCTCGCCGCTGCATCACGGCGGCCCGCAGGAAAAGGGACTGCGCGGTGGTACGGAGAACGTCGCGGCGATCGTCGGCTTCGGTCACGCGGCGGAGCTGGCGCAACAGGAACTGTCGGCGCGCGCCGAGCACACGCTACATCTGCGCGAACGCCTGGAAGCCGGACTGGGGACGCTGCCGCGCGTGCGCATCTTCGGTGCCGGTGTCGAGCGCCTGCCCAACACCGTGCAGTTCGCAGTGGAAGGCTATGACGGCGAGGCGCTGCTGATGCAGCTCGACCGCAGGGGTTTCGCGGTGTCCAGCGGTTCGGCCTGCGCCAGCGGCAAGGGCGAGCCCAGCCACGTGCTGCTGGCGATGGGTTATCCGCCCGGCGTCGCGCGCGGCGCGATCCGCATCAGCCTGGGCCGCGACAACAGCGCCGCCGAGATCGACGCCTTCGTCGCGGCGTTGTCGGAACTCGCCCGATGATCTATCTCGACCATGCGGCGACCACGCCGCTCGACCCGGCGGTGCGCGCCGCGATGCTGCCCTGGCTCGACGACGTGTCCGGCTTCGGCAATCCGGCCTCCGATCACGCGCCCGGCCGGCGTGCGCGTGCGGCGGTCGAGGCGGCGCGCGCGCAGGTCGCGCAGCTGATCGGCGCGCAGGCGGAGGAAATCGTCTGGACCTCCGGCGCGACCGAGTCGAACAACCTGGCGATCAAGGGCGCGCTGGAATTCCGCGGCATGTCCGGTGCGCACATCGTCAGCAGCCGCATCGAGCACAAGTCGGTGCTCGATACCTGCCGCTATCTGGAAAGCCAGGGCGTGCGCGTCGCCTGGCTCGACCCGGGCCGCGACGGCGGCATCGCGGTCGAGCAGGTCCTCGCGGCGCTGCGGCCGGAGACGCTGCTGGTCTCGCTGATGTGGGTGAACAACGAAACCGGCGTGATCAACCCGGTGGTCGAGCTGGCGCCGCAGCTGCGCGCGCGCGGCATCCTGTTCCACGTCGATGCGGTGCAGGCCGCCGGCCGGCTGCCGATCGACCTGGCGGCCGTGCCGATCGACCTGCTGTCGCTGTCCGCGCACAAGTTCTACGGCCCCAAGGGTATCGGCGCGCTGTTCGTGCGCAAGCGCCCGCGCGCGCGGCTGGCGCCGCAGATGCACGGCGGCGGCCACGAGCAGGGCATGCGCGCGGGCACGCTGGCGACGCACCAGATCGCCGGCATGGGCATGGCGGCGGCGCTGGCGCGTGAGCGTCTGGACGAAGACGCCGCGCGTATCGCGGCCCTGCGCGACCGCCTGTGGCAAAAGCTCGGCGGATTGCCCGGCGTCCTGCGCAATGGCGATCCGGCGCGGACCGTACCGCAGATCCTCAATCTGAGCTTCGAAGGGGTCGAAGGCGAGAGCCTGCGCGCGCGGCTGCCCGGCCTGGCCGTGTCCAGCGGCTCGGCCTGTTCGGCAGCCACGCGCGAGCCTTCGTACGTGCTGCGCGCGCTGGGCCGCGACGACGAGCTGGCCGGCGCTTCGCTGCGCTTCTCGCTGGGGCGCGGCACGACCGGCGCCGACATCGACGCCGCTGCCGCGCAGCTGATCGGCGCGGTCGAGTCGCTCCGGTGTATCGCGCACGGCGGCTCGTCCGGGACCGAGAGCACGCACCGGGGAGGGCGCGCTTCCGTTCGGGATGCGGACGACGAGTCCGGTCCGTATCCGCAGGCGGTATGGCGGCGCTTCATCCGGCCCGCGCATGTGGGCACGATCGCTGGCGCCGTGCACGCCCGCGCACGCACACCGGCCGCGCGCGCGCAGCTGGATTTGTCGCTGCGGCTCGATCCGCTGCAGGCGCGCTTCAGCGCCTACGGGTGTCCCTACACCCTGGCGGTCGGCGAGTGGCTCGCCGAGACGCTGGAGCGAGAAGGTGCCGCCGTGCTGCGCCGGATCGACGCCGCGGCGATCCGCGCGGCGCTTGAAATTCCCGAGGCGCGGGCCCATTGTGCGCTGATGGGCGAGGACGTGGTCCGCAGCCTGTGGCAACAGATCGAATCGACAGCATGAGTATCCAGTTGACCGAGCGGGCGGCGCGCCGCATCCAGCAACAGCTGCAGCAGCGCGGCAGCGGCGTGGGGCTGCGCGTGGGCATCCGCCGATCGGGCTGCTCCGGCAATGCCTACACGCTCGACTATGCCGACGCGGTCGGCGCCAACGACGAGGTCTTCGAGCAGCACGGCGCGACGGTCATCGTCGATCGCGCCCACCTGGCGCTGCTCGACGGCATGACCCTGGATTTCCAGAAGCAGGGGCTCAACGAGGCGTTCAAGTTCCTGAACCCCAACGCCACCGCGTACTGCGGCTGCGGCGAGAGTTTCACCACGGCCGCGACGGACCCGGCGAGCGGCTGAAGCGGCCCGGCGTGATTGCCGCGATGCAGCAGCGGCCACTATAATCACCTGATTTCATTGAGTCTGCACGGAGTCTGCCGGAACGCTCGGCCGGCTTCATTTTTCTTTTGTATTTGAAGGAGTTCCGCAGTGTCGGTCGAACGTACCCTCTCCATCCTCAAGCCGGACGTCGTCGCCAAGAACCAGATCGGCGGCGTCATTTCGTACATCGAGAAGGCCGGCCTCAAGGTCGTCGCGGCGCGCATGCAGCACCTCACGCAGGCCGAGGCGGAGGGCTTCTACGCGGTGCACCGCGCGCGCCCGTTCTTCGGCGATCTGGTCAAGTTCATGACCAGCGGCCCGGTGATGGTGATGGTGCTCGAAGGCGAGAACGCCGTGGCCAAGTACCGCGACATCATGGGTGCGACCGATCCGAAGAAGGCCGCCCCGGGTACGATCCGCGCCGACTTCGCGTCGTCGATCGACGAGAATGCCTGCCATGGCTCGGACAGTCTCGACAACGCCAAGATCGAGATCGCGTACTTCTTCCGCGCGACCGAGCTCTGCGCGCGCACGCGCTGACAAGCCCCGGAATCGGGGATCGTTTGAAGCCATGACGACGCAGACCACGAGTCCTGTCAATCCGGTGGCGCAAGCCGCTGGTGAGGAAAAGGTGGTGCCTGCTGTTTCCGATTCCCGTGTGAACCTGTTCGGCCTCGACCGCGCGCAGCTGCGCGCGGCGTTCGCGGCGATGGGCGAGAAGCCGTACCGCGCCGACCAGGTGATGCAGTGGATCTACCGGCGCGGCAAGGACAGCTTCGACGAGATGTCGAACATCTCCAAGGCGCTGCGCGAGCGCCTCGCGCAGCATTTCGAGATCCGCACGCCGGAGCTGGTCACCGAGCAGGTCTCCGCCGACGGCACGCGCAAGTGGGTGCTGCGGCTCGATGGGGGTAACGCCATCGAGACCGTGTACATCCCCGAGGAGGGGCGGGCCACGCTGTGCATCAGCTCGCAGGTCGGCTGCGCGATGGACTGCTCGTTCTGTTCGACCGCGCAGCAGGGTCTGAACCGCAACATGACGACGGCGGAGATCATCGCCCAGGTGTGGTTCGCTGCGCGCACGCTGGGCGGCGACTTCCAGAACGAGCGGGTGATCTCCAACATCGTGTTCATGGGCATGGGCGAACCGCTGGCGAACTACAACGCGGTGCTGCCGGCGATCCGCATCCTGCTCGACGACTTCGGCTTCGGCCTGTCGAAGCGCCGCGTGACGGTTTCGACCTCGGGCCTGGTGCCTTTCATCGATCGCCTGCGCGAGGACGTCGATACCGCGCTGGCGGTGTCGCTGCACGCACCGACCGACGCGCTGCGCGACGAACTGGTGCCGATCAACCGCAAGTATCCGATCGCCGAGCTGCTCGACGCCTGCCGCCGCTACACCGCCGGCAAGGACCGCAAGACGCACATCGTCTATGAGTACGTGATGCTCGACGGCGTCAACGACAAGCCCGAACACGCGCGCGCGCTGGCCAGGCTGCTGGGCGACATGGCGGCCAAGGTCAATCTGATTCCGTTCAACCCGTTCCCGCAGACGCAGTACCGGCGTTCCAAGCCGGAAGCGATCCAGGCGTTTGCCAAGATCCTGCGCGATCGCAGGATCCTGACGACGGTGCGGCGCACGCGCGGCGACGACATCGACGCCGCATGCGGCCAGCTGGTCGGCCGCGTGCAGTCGCGGCAGAAGAACCGCCTGTCGGCGCGGATCGGCGACGTCCCGGTCATCTCCACATGATCAGATCGCTGTCGATCGCGCTGCTGCTGGCGCTCGCTCTGACAGGCTGCGCATCGGAGCAGAAGCGGGCCGAGAACCGCAATGCCGCGCGTGTCAACACGCAGCTCGGCATCAGTTACGCCGAACGTGGGCTGTACGACGTCGCGCTGGACAAGCTCAACCGGGCGATGAAGCTCGACGACTCGCTGGCGCCCGCGCACGTCGCCGCCGCATTCGTCTATCAGAAGACCGGCGATGCACGGAAGGCGGAGAAGCATTACCGGCGCGCGCTCGAACTCGACAACGACGATCCGGTCCTCAAGAACAACTTCGGCGTGTTCCTGTGCGGGCAGATGCGGGGTCTCGAAGCGGAGTCCTACTTCTTGGAGGCGGCCCGTAATCCGCGCTACGCGACGCCGGATGCGGCGTGGACCAACGCCGGTCTGTGTCTGAAAGCCTACGATCTCGACAAGGCCGAGAAGTATCTGCGCGAGGCCTTGGCGCTGCGGCCGGAATCGCGCGAGGCGCTCGCACAACTGGCGGTGATCAGCTACCACAGGGGCGAGTACCTGAGCACCCGGGCGTTCCTGCAGCGTTACAACCTCAGGACCTCGGCGACCGCCGAATTGCTGTACGTCGCCGCGCGCACCGAGGAGGCGCTCGGCGATGCGGCGGCTGCCCGTCAGTACGAGCAGCGCCTGAAGCTGGAATTCCCGGAGTCCGCCGAGGCCGCCGCCAGTCAGAGCAAGAAATGAGCATCGATACACCGCATCCTGCAGGCATCGAGTCCGCATCCCCGCCGGCGCCGGCCGTGGAGCAGCGGCCCAGTCCGGGCGCGCTGATCCGGGCGGCGCGCGAGCGCGCGCATCTGTCGCTGGAAGACATGGCTGCCCATACCAAGCTGACCCGGGCGACGCTCGATGCCCTCGAACGCGACGACTACCAGGCGCTGCTGGAGCCGGTCTATGTGCGCGGCTACTACCGCAAGTGCGCCAAGGTGCTGGAGATCGACGAGAAGTCGCTGATCGACGCCTATGAGGCGCGCGTCGAGCCGAGGCCCCCGGAAGCGCCGTCCAAGCTGCGCCTGGCGTCGGGAACGGAACTGGGCTCATCCAATCGGCTGCCGGTGGCGATGGCGGTGTTCGCCGCCGTCGTCGCCGTGGTGGTCTGCGGCTTCCTCTGGCTCGCGCGCGATACGCAGGAGAGCTATCCGGTGCTGCGCGACACCCCGGTCAGCGAGGTGCCGGGACCGACGGCCAGCCCGCTGCCGACGGATGTGCCGCCGGGCAGCGACGCGGTGGTCCAGCCGGCGGCCGATGCCGTGGCCGAAGCGCCGCCGTCGCGCCCGGTTGCGGCCGCCGCCGGAACATTGCGCCTGCGCCTGCGCGAGACCTCGTGGGTGCGGGTGGACGATGGCGCCGGCCGGGTGCTGATCGACCGCATCCTCGTCGGCGGCACCGAGCAGCAGTTCAGCGGCCCGCCGCCATTGAACGTCTCGCTGGGCAACGCGCCGGGCGTGGATGTCGAGTACGAGGGCCGCGTCGTCGATATCCGTCCGTTCGTGCGCGACAGCAACACCGCGCGGTTCAGCTTGCCGCTGCCCTGATGTCGGCGAGGTCCCAGCGATGGCCATGACCAGTCATCACCAGATCGTGCGCCGCGTGTCGCGGCAGTTGCGCGTCGGCCGCGTGGCGATCGGTGGCGGCGCGCCGGTCGCGGTGCAGACGATGACCAACACCGACACGGAGGACGTGGCCGCCACCGTCGCGCAGATCCGGGCCTGCGTGAAGGCCGGGGCCGACATCGTGCGCGTGTCGGTGCCGACGCTGAAGGCCGCCGAGGCGTTCCGCGAGATCAAGAAGCAGGTCGGCTACGTGCCGCTGGTCGCGGACATCCACTTCAATTACAAGTGTGGCATCGCCGCGGCCGAGGCCGGTGCCGACTGCCTGCGCATCAATCCGGGCAACATCGGCGGCGACCGCAAGGTCGCCGAGGTCGTCGCCTGCGCCAAGCACCACGGTATCCCGATCCGCATCGGCGTCAACGCCGGTTCGCTGGAAGCCGACCTGCAGGAAAAGTACGGCGAGCCCAATGCCGATGCGCTGGTCGAGTCGGCGCTGCGCCACATCGAGATCCTCAAGCGTCACGACTTCGAGGACTTCAAGGTCTCGCTCAAGGCCAGCGAGGTCTTCATGACCGTGTTCGCGTACCGCAAGCTCGCCGCACTGATCGACCAGCCGCTGCATCTGGGCATCACCGAGGCGGGCGGTGCGCGCGCCGGCGCGGTGAAGTCCGCGGTCGGCCTGGGCATGCTGCTCGCCGAGGGCATCGGCGACACGATCCGCATCTCGCTGGCCGCCGATCCGGTCGAGGAGGTGAAGGTCGGCTGGGATCTGCTCAAGTGCCTGCACCTGCGCCACCGCGGCATCAACCTGGTCGCCTGCCCGTCGTGCTCGCGGCAGAACTTCGACGTGATCAAGGCCGTGCAGGAACTCGAGTCGCGCTTCGACGACATCAGCGAGCCGCTCGACGTCGCGGTGATCGGCTGCGTCGTCAATGGTCCGGGCGAGGCGCGCGAGGCGGCCATCGGGGTCGCCGGCGGCTATCCGAATTCGATCTTCGTGGACGGCAAGATCCAGCACAAGGCGCACAACGACGAACTCGTCGAAGTGCTCGAAAAGCTGGTGCGCGAGAAGATTGCGCAAAGACGGGAATCGAGAACCGGGAATCGGGAATCGTCCGAAGAAGCCGGAGTCCACGAGCCCCGATGAACAGGTTCCAGTCCGTCCGCGGCTTCAACGACATCCTGCCGCCCGACACCGCACTGTGGCAGCACCTGCACGCGGTCGCCGCGCGCACCTTCGCGGCCTACGGCTACGGCGAGATCCGGCTGCCGCTGCTGGAACACACCGCGCTGTTCGCACGCTCGATTGGCGAAGTCACCGACATCGTCGAAAAGGAGATGTTCACCTTCCAGGATCGCGAGGGTGACAGCCTGACCCTGCGTCCGGAAGGCACCGCGAGCACCGTGCGTGCGGGCCTGGAGCACGGACTGCTGCACAACCAGCAGCAGCGCCTGTGGTATGCCGGGCCGATGTTCCGCCACGAGCGGCCGCAGGCCGGACGCTACCGCCAGTTCCACCAGCTCGGCGCCGAGGCCTACGGCATGGCCGGGCCGGACATCGACGTGGAGATCATCGCGCTGTCGGCGCGGCTGATGCGCAACCTGGGCATCGGCGGCCTCAAGCTGGAGCTCAACTCGCTTGGCAGCGCCGCGGCGCGCGCGGCCTACCGTGCCGCGCTGGTCGCCTTCCTGGAGCGCCACGCGGCCAGCCTCGACGCCGACTCGCAGCGGCGCCTGCACACCAACCCGCTGCGCGTGCTGGACTCGAAGTCGCCGCAGACGCAGGCGATCCTGCGCGACGCGCCGACCTTGCTCGATGCGCTCGATGCCGAGTCGCGTGCGCACTTCGAGGCCCTGCAACAGGGTCTGAGCGACCTGGGCATCGCCTACACGCTCAATCCGCGCCTGGTGCGCGGCCTCGATTACTACGGGCGCACGGTGTTCGAGTGGACCACCGATCGGCTCGGCGCGCAGGGCACGGTCTGCGCCGGCGGGCGCTACGACGGCCTGGTCGAGCAGCTCGGCGGCTCGCCGACGCCCGCGGTCGGCTGGGCCAGCGGCGTCGAGCGCCTGCTGTTGCTGATGAAGGCGCAGGGCATCGCCGCGCCGGACAGCGCGGTTCATGCCTATGTCTGCACGCTGGGCGAGGCCGCGCAGCGCGCGGCCGTGCGCCTGGCCGAGCAGCTGCGCGACCGTTTTCCGGCGCTGCGCCTGATCGTCAACGCCGGCGGCGGCAAGCTCGCGGCCCAGCTCAAGCGTGCCGACCGCAGCGGCGCCCGGCTGGCGCTGATCCTCGGCGACGACGAAGTGGCCGCGGGCGGCGTTCAAGTAAAATCGCTCCGCGCCGGTACCGCCGGCCCCACCGAATCCCCTTCAGGCCAACAGGAGACGCTGCCGTGGACGGAACTGCCGCGGCGGCTTGCGGGTCTGCTGGACGCATGAACTCATAGAAGGTCTCAAACGTGACGACACATTACGAAGACGAAGCCCAGGCCGAACGCCTCAAGAGCTGGTGGAAGGAGAACTGGATGGCCCTGATCGGCGGCCTCGCGATCGGGCTTGCCGCGATCTTCGGCTGGGAAGGTTGGGGCAAGTACCAGAGTCAGCGCGCCGAACGCGCCTCGCGCATGTACGAGGACCTGAAGCTGGCGCTGGAGGGCAGCCGCCGCGACGAGGCCGTCGCGATCGGTGATGCGCTGGTCAAGGATTTCGGACGCAGTCCCTACGCTTCGAATGCCGCCCTTTTCCTGGCCGCCGACGCCGTCAAGTCCGGCGCGCTGGACCAGGCGCAGGTCCGCCTGCAGTGGGTGCGCGAGCACGGCGCCGATCAGGGTCTGCGCGAGCTGGCGCGGCTGCGCGAAGCGCGCGTGCTGTGGCAGCAGGGACAGCCCGACGTCGCGCTGAAGCTGCTCGATGGCGCCAGGGGAACCGAGTTTGCCGGCCTGGTCGAAGAGCTGCGCGGTGACATTCGCCTGGCGCAGGGCGACCGCAGCGCGGCGCGCGCCGCCTACGAGAAGGCGCTGGCGGCCATCAGCAGCGACGACCCCGCCGCGCGCAGCGGTCTGCAGCGCAAGCTCGACGATCTCGCCGACGTGGTGCGGTCGTGACGCTGCGCCTCGCGCTGCTGGCCGCGGTGGCGCTGCTGGCAGCCTGTTCCGGCGATGGCAAGGTCCGTGAACCGGCCGAGCTGAAGGACATCGTCAACCCGCAGCTCAAACCCGTGCAGCGCTGGACGGCGAGCGCCGGCACCGGTAGCGGCGACCTCTATGGCCGGCTCGAGGCCGCCGTCGCCGATGATGCCGTGTTCGCCGCCGACGTCCGCGGCCGGGTCTTCGCCTTCGATCCGCGCAGCGGCCAGCGCATCTGGATGACCGAGACCGGGGCGCGCGTGATCTCGGGGCCGACCGTCGCCGGCAACGCAGTGTTCGTCGGCACCATGGGCGGCGAGATCATCGCGCTCAAGCGCGCCGACGGCAGCCCATACTGGCGCGCGCAGGTGTCCAGCGAGGCCCTGGCACCCCCGGTCAGCGACGGGACGCTGGTGCTCGCCCGTGCCGGCGACGGCCGCGTCTATGCGCTGTCGGCCGTCAGCGGTGCGCGCATCTGGGTGTTCGATCGCAGCGTGCCCAATCTGACCCTGCGCGGCCTCGGCACGCCGGTGCTCGCCGGCAGCGCCGCCTTCATCGGCATGGACAATGGCCGCGTCGCGGCGCTGCGCATGCTCGACGGCCAGCCGGTCTGGGAACAGCTGGTGGCCGCGCCCACCGGGCGCAACGAGCTGGAGCGGCTCAACGACGTGGACGCCGCCTTGCTGCTGGAGGACGGCGACCTGTTCGTGGCCAGCTACGGTGGCGAGCTGGTGCGCATCGACGGCGACACCGGGCAGGTGCTGTGGCGGCGCGAGGTCAAGAGTTACACCGGCTTCGCGCGGATCGGCGATCTGCTGGTCACCACCGACGAGGCGGGCGTGGTGTGGGCGCTGGACGTGAACAGCGGCGCCGCCGCGTGGAAGAACGAGGAGCTGAAGTACCGTCGCCTGTCGCCGCCGGCCGCGTTCAAGGGGCATCTCGTGGTCGGCGATTTCGAAGGCTATCTGCACTGGCTCGACCCCAGGGACGGACGGCTGGTCGCGCGCATGCGCGCTGGCCGCGACCCGATCCGCAGCGCGCCGGTCGCCGGCGAGCAGCGGCTGTACGTGCTCGACACGGCCGGCAAGCTGTCGGCGATTCGGGTCGACTGAGGTGGCACGCTTGCGTACAGTCGAAGGCGGGCCGCGGCCCGCCTTTTTCGTCCAGCCATGACCCAGCGCCTCCCGACGATCGTGCTCGTCGGCCGACCCAACGTCGGCAAATCGACCCTCTTCAACCGGCTCACTGGCACGCGCGACGCGCTGGTCGCCGATCTGCCGGGATTGACGCGCGACCGCCAGTACGGCACCGCCCGTTTCGAGCGGCACGGCTTCGTCGTCGTCGATACCGGCGGGCTGATGCCGGAATCGCGCGATCCGCTCGCCGAACTGGCCGAGGACCAGGCGCGCATGGCGCTGGACGAGGCCGATCACATCCTGCTGGTCGTCGATGCCCTGGCCGGCTGCACGCCGGCGGACGTGGCCATCGCGCGCGAGCTGCGCAAGCGCGGCAAGCCGATGACGCTGGTCGTCAACAAGGCCGAAGGCCAGCTGCCGGCGAACGCCGCGGCGGATTTCTTCGGCCTCGGTCTGGGCGAGCCGCGGACGATCTCCGCCGAGCATGGGCAGGGTGTCGCGGCGCTGCTGCGCACGGTGCTCAGGGATCTGCCGGCGGTGGACGCCGACGAGCAGCCCGACGATGGCACGGTGCGTGTGGCGATCATCGGCCGCCCCAACGTCGGCAAGTCCACGCTGGTCAACCGGCTGATCGGCGAGGAACGCCTGCTCGCGGCCGACGTCCCCGGCACGACGCGCGACGCCATCACCGTGCCGTTCGAGTACGACGGGCATCCTTACCGGCTGATCGATACCGCCGGCGTGCGCCGCCGTGCACGGGTCTGGGAAGGCGTCGAGAAGCTGTCCATCGTCAAGACGCTGCAGGCGATCGAGAATGCGCATGTCGTCATCGCCGTGGTCGATGCGCAGGGCGACATCGGCGAGCAGGACGCACGCCTGATGGGCCTGGTCGCGCAGCGCGGCCGCGCGCTGGTGCTGGCCGTCAACAAATGGGACCGGCTGGCACCCGACGAGCGCGAGCAGGTGCGCTATCAGGTCAGCCTCAAGCTGCCGTTCCTGGACTATGCGCCGGTGGTGTTCATCTCGGCGCGCCATGGCTCCGGCCTGGGCGAGCTGATGGAGCACGTGCACGCGGCCTACGAGTCCACGATGCGCGAGCTGCCGACCGGAGAGGTCAACCGCGTGCTCGAACAGGCGGTGGCCGCGCACCAGCCGCCGGCGGTGCTGGGGCGCCGCATCAAGCTGCGCTACGCCCACCAGGGCGGGCGCAATCCGCCGCGCATCGTCGTGCACGGCAACCAGACCGACAAGCTGCCGCTGGCCTACAAGCGCTATCTCGCCAATCGCTTTCGTGAAGCCTTCAAGCTCACCGGCGTGCCGCTGCTGCTCAGCTTCAAGACCGGCGACAACCCCTACAAGGACAAGAAGAACGAGCTGACCGCGCGCCAGATCAAGAAGAAGCGGCGGCTGATGGCCAAGGTCAAGGGACGCTGATCCGCCTCACGGTTGGAACGGCCAGACCAGCGGGATGACCGCCACCGCCACGGCCCACAGCAGGATCTGCAGCGGAATGCCGACCCTGAGGAAGTCGGTGAAGCGGTAGCCGCCGGGGCCGAACACCATCAGGTTGGTCTGGTAGCCCAGTGGGGTCGAGAAGCTCGCCGACGCCGCCATCATCACGGCGAACACGAACGGCAGCGGGCTGACGCCGAGCGATTGCGCCGCCGCCATGCAGATCGGATACATCAGCACCGCGGCGGCGTTGTTGGTGATCATCTCGGTCAGCAGCATCGTCATCAGGTAGGCCAGCGCCAGCACGAACCAGGGATTGTCGCCGGGGATCGCCAGCAGCAGCCGTGCGATCGAGGCCGCGGCGCCGGTGATCTCCAGCGCCTTGCCGAGCGCGAACGAGCACGCGATCACCAGCAGCACCTGGGTGTCGATGCTGCGGCGCGCGGCGCCCAGGCTGACGCAGCCCAGCGCCAGCGTGGCCGCCGCGCCGAGCAGCGCGGCGGTGACCATCGGCAGCCAGCCGACGGTGGCGGCGACGATCACCGCGGCGAGCACGCCCCAGGCGCGCAGCGCGCGGTCGAAGCGCGGCACTTCGGAGTCGGCGACGTCGCTGACCAGCAGGAAGTCCGGTGAATGGCGGTGGCGTTCCACCCAGACCGGACGCGCTTCCAGCAACAGCGTGTCGGCCGGCTTGAGCACGACGTCGCCCAGGCCGCCGCGCACGCGCTGGCCGTCGCGCGCGACGGCGACGACCGCGGCGCCGTAATAGGTGTGGAAGCGGCTGTCGCGCAGGGTCTGGTTGATCAGCGGGCAGCGTGTCGAGATCACCACCTCGACCAGCTTGCGCTCCGGCGCCTGCTTGCTGATCGCCGCGTCGCCGTTGAGCGGGGCGCGCAGGCCGCGGATGCGCTGCAGTTCGACGATGGCATCGACGTCGCCGGCGAACACCAGGCGATCGTCGGCGAGCAGGCGCTCGCTCGAACCGACCGCCGGAATGATGCGGCCCTCGCGCTCGATCTCGACGAGGAACAGCCGGCCGAGGTGGCGCAGCCCGGCTTCGGCGATGGTGTGCCCGACCAGCGGCCCGGCCGGTTCGACGATCATCTCGACGGTGTATTCGCGCGGATTCTCGAACGCGCTGGTGCCGGTCTTGCGCTCAGGCAGCAGGCGGCGGCCGATGGTCATCAGGTACAGCGTGCCGGCGAGCGCGCTCGGCACGCCGACCCAGGCGATCTCGAACATGCCCAGGCCGGCGTGACCATCGCCGCTCCACAGGCCGTTGACGACCAGATTGGTCGAAGTGCCGATCAGCGTGCAGGTGCCGCCGAGGATCGCCGCGTAGCTCAGCGGAATCAGCAGCTTCGACGCGGTGAGCTTGTTGCGCTTGGCCCAGGCCAGGATCGCCGGCAGGAAGGCGGCGACCACCGGCGTGTTGTTGATGAAGGCGGACAGGCCGATGGTCGGCGCGATCACGCGCAGCTGCGCGCTCGCGGTCGAGCGCGGCTGACCGAGCAGGCGCTGCACGATCAGGTCGATGGCGCCGGTGTCGCGCAGCCCGGCGGCGACGACGTACATCGCCGCGACCGTGATCATGCCTTCGTTGGCGAAGCCGGCCAGCGCCTGCTTGGGGTCGAGCACGCCCAGCGCCAGCAGGATCAGCATCGCCAGCAGCAACACCAGCTCCGCGGCGAGCTTGTCGGAGACCAGCAGCGCGAGGGTCAGACCCAGGACACCGAGCGTGATCCAGGCATTCAGTTCCATGAGTTTTCGAGCGTGGCAAACGGCGCGAAAGATACCAGCATCGGGCAGCGGGACGCCGTTGGCCTCGCGAATCGCTCTAAGCTCATGCCCGCGGCGGCCAGACTTCGGCCAGCCGCCGCGGCCCATGTCCGCGGTCGAGGGCCTGCACGAGTGCCAGGCAACCGAGCCCGGACAGGCCCAGGCCGAGCACGAACAGCAGCGCATAGCCGCCGGCATCGGCGACCAGGCCGGCGAGGATCGAGGCCGCGCCTTGAACGAGCACCAGCGCGCAGGCCAGCAGCGTGTAGTCCGTGCCCGCATGCGCAGGTTCGGAGGCGTCCATCATCAGCGTGAACAGCGCGACCGTGGCCATGCCGCCGAGGACGTGCTCGGCGATGCAGCCCGCGGCGATCAGGCCGTGCCCGCCGACGCCGGCGGCGGCGAGTGCGTAGGGCAGCAGGCTCGCGGTCTGGGCGAGGCCGCAGTACAGCAGCGCGCTGCGGCGGCCGGCGCGCCAGGCGTACAGCGCGCCGAGCCCGGCGCCGGCCAGTGCCGCGGCCGAGCCGAGCGTGCCCTTGACCCAGGCGATCAGCTCCTTGCTCATGCCGGCATCGTGCATGAACGGTCCGACCATCGCGGCGCCCATCGAGTCGCCGAGCTTGTACAGGCCGATCAGGCCGATGAAGGCGGCGAGGCCAGGCCGGCGCAGGCGTTGCGCCCAGCCGCGCGCCAGTTCATCGCGCAGCGATGCCGGCGGCGGTCGTGGCCGGCCGGCTTCGCGCAGGCCGAGTACCGGCACGATCGTGAGCGCGAGCATCGCGGCCATCACCAGCGCCATCGCGGTCCAGCCGTGGCGCGCGAACAGCCACAGCAGCAAGCCGCCGCCGAGCATCATGCCGACGCGGTAGGCGCCGACCTGGATGCCGTTGCCCAGTCCGCGCTCACGTGGCCCGAGCAGGTTCACGGCCAGGCCGTCGGTGGCGATGTCCTGCGTCGCGGTCAGCAGGTTGAACAGCAGGACCGCGGCGAACAGCCAGCCCAGGCCGCTGCCGATGTCGGCCAGTGCCAGCGCCGCAGCGGCCAGCGTCGAGGCGACCTGCAGCGGCAGCAGCCAGTCGCGGCGCGTGCCGTGGCCATCCACCAGGGGTGCCCACAGGAATTTCAGCGCCCACGGCAGGTACAGCAGGCTGGTCGCGCCGATCGCCTTGAGCGACAGCCCCTGCTCGCGCAGCAGCACCGGCAGCGCCTGCGTGAAGAAGCCGTAGGGCAGGCCCTGCGCGAGGTAGAGTGCTGCCAGCAGCAGCCAGCGATGGCCGCGGCTCATCGGCGCGCCTTCAGGTGCAGCGCCACTCGAAGCGGCCGATCGCCGGGCTCTCCAGCACGACGTGATCGCCCGGCTGCAGCGGACCGACGCCCTGGGGCGTGCCGGTGTAGATCACGTCGCCGGGCAGTAGTGCCCAGGTCTGCGACAGGATGTGGATCTGCCGTGCGACGGAGAACAGCATGTCCTTCGTGTGGCCATGCTGGCGCAGGCTGCCGTTGACGTGGCAGGTGAACGCGATCGCCTGCAGGTCCTGGTCGAGGTAGGGCTTGAAATCGCCGAGCGGCGCGGCGCCGTCGAAGGCCTTGGCCAGTTCCCAGGGCTTGCCCTTGTTCTTCAGCTCGGTCTGCAGCTCGCGCAGCGTCAGGTCCAGGCCCAGCGTCAGCCCGGCGACGCAGTCCAGCGCCTCGTCGATCGGAATGTCGCGGCCGCCGCCAGTGAGCTGCACGACCAGCTCGGCCTCGTGATGGATGCTGCCGCGGTTGCGCGGCAGCGGAATCAGCTCGCCCTCCGGCACGATGCAGCTGGCCGGCTTCATGAAGACGACGCAGTCCCCGTCGGGTGCATGCCCGAGATGGGCGAGTTCCTGGACGTGCTCCGCGTAGTTCTTGCCGATGCAGAAGATGCGCTTGACGGACATGCGGGAATCGGGAACGGAGAATCGGGAATCGCCGAAGCGTGGCGGCGTCTATGCCCTGTCGCGCTTCCCGACTCCCGATTCCCGGTGTTCTAGATCCGCTCTTCGATGCCGAACGCCGCGAAGCCCTTCTTCTTGAAGTTGTCGCGGAACATGTCGCGCAGCTTGATCGCCTGCGCGTCGTAGGCGGCCTTGTCGGCCCAGCCGTTGCGCGGGTTGAGCATTTCGCTGGGCACGCCCGGGCATTCCTTGGGCATCTTCAGGTTGAGGATCGGGTGCGTCTCGGTCGGCACCTTGTCGAGGTCGCCGTTGAGTGCCGCATTGAGCAGCGCGCGCGTCATGCGGATCGAGATGCGCTTGCCGACGCCGAACGGGCCGCCCTGCCAGCCGGTGTTGAGCAGGATGCAGCGCGCCTGGTGGTGTTCCATCTTCTCGGCGAGCAGCCTGGCATAGACGTTGGGCTTGTGCGCCATGAACGGACCGCCGAAGCAGGCCGAGAAGGTCGGGGTGGGTTCGGTGATGCCGACCTCGGTGCCGGCGACGCGCGACGTGAAGCCGGACACGAAGTGATACATCACGTCCTTGGGTTCGAGGATCGCGATCGGCGGCAGCACGCCGAAGGCATCCGCGGTCAGCAGCACGATGGTCTGCGGATGCGGGCCGCGGCCGTTGGGCATGATGTTCGGGTTCGCGGTCAGCGGATAGCTGAAGCGCGTGTTCTCGGCGATCGAGTCGTCGTTGAGATCGAGTTCCTGCGGATCGCAGTCCTCCATCCTCTTGCCGGGCAGCGGCGGCACGTTCTCGATGATCGTGCCCGGCTTGGACAGTGCCGCGGCGATGATCGGCTCGGCGTCCTTGTCGAGGTTGATCAGCTTGGCGTAGCAGCCGTCCTCGAGGTTGCACAGGCCGTTGTCGGACCAGATCGTCTCGTCGTCGCCGATCAGGCGGCGCGCGGGATCCGCGGACAGCGTGGTCTTGCCGGTGCCGGACAGGCCGAACAGGATCGCGCCATCGCCGTTGGGACCAACGTTCGCGGAGCAGTGCATCGACAGGCGGCCGTCGAGCGGCAGCAGGAAGTTGCCGACGGTGAAGATCGACTTTTTGACCACGCCGCAGTAGTCGGCGCGGCCGGCGACGAGGCAGATCTTGTTGCGCGTGTCGATGACGATCGCGGCTTCGGCGCGGCAGCCGTCACGCTCCGGCTCGCAGAAGAAGCTCGGCACGTTGAGCATCGTCCAGCGGCGCTCGGCGACGTCCTTCACGCCGATCAGGTCCTTGGGGAACATGTTGTGCGCGAACATCGCGTGCGTCGCGTACTCGCCGACGAAGCGGTACGGCACCGCGAAGTCGGGGTCCGAGCCCATGAACACGTCTTGTACGTACAGCGAGGCCTGCCTGGCGTTGAGGTATTCGACCACGCGCTTGAGCAGGCCCTGGTATTTTTCCGGATCGTAGGGGTTGAGGTCAGCCTTGAACCAGATCTGGTCGGCGACTTCCGGCCACTTCACCGCGTAGGTGTCCTTGGTGCGGCGGCCGGTGCAGTCGGGGTCGGTGTAGTAGACCAGCGGACCTTTCACGCCGAGCTTGGTCGCATACGCCTTGCGCTCGTTGGACGGACCGTCGCGCCGGACGCGGCCGCGGTCGTTGGCGATGGCTTCGTGAAACAGATCGTCCTTGGTCAGGTTGTATTTGTACGTGACTGTCTTGAGACCAAAGAGTTTTTCGAGATCGGCCTGAAAGGTCATGCAAGTGCCTCAAATGGCGGGATGTCCGGCAGGCGCCGGGCCCAAGGGAGCGCAAATGGTAAGGAGGGGGGGGCAGCGAGGCAAGTTGCGCAGCGCCCCGGGCGCGTGGCCGCAGGGCGAGTGCGGCCCGGTGGCGCCGCACCCGCCGGCGAGGCTCAGGGCAGCTTGAAGCCGGCGACCGATTCGCGCAGCTTCTCGGAGAGCACGGTCAGTTCCTGAACCGCGTTGGCCGTCTGGCTGGCCGAGCCGGAGGTCTGCACGGCGATGTCACGGATGACCTGCATGGTGCCGGCGATCTTGACCGCCTGCGCCGACTGGTTGCGGGCCGACGACGAAATATCCGTGATGAGCTTGGCGAGCTCCTGAGACGACGCCTCGACCTTGGTCAGCGCCTGGCCGGCTTCTTCGGCGCTTTTCGCGCCGACGACCACGTTCTGCGTCGAACGCTCCATCGAGATGATCGCCTCGTTGGTGTCGGCCTGAATCGTCTTGACCAGGGTTTCGACCTGGCGCGTGGCGTTGCCGGCGCGCTCGGCGAGACGCTGCACCTCGTCGGCGACTACCGCGAAGCCGCGGCCCGCCTCGCCGGCCATCGCCGCCTGGATCGACGCGTTGAGTGCCAGCGTGTTGGTCTGTTCGGCGATGTCGTTGATGAACTCGATGATGTTGCCGATTTCCTGCGACGACTCGCCCAGGCGCTTGATGCGCTTGGACGTGTCCTGGATCTGCTCGCGCAGCGAGGTCATGCCCTGGATCGTGCGGTTCACCGTCTCGGCGCCGTTGTGCGCGATCTGCACCGACTGCTGCGCCTGCTGGGCGAGCTGCTCGGCGCTGGCGGCCACCTGCTGCATCGACTGCGAGGTCGCGTTGATCGTCGTCGTCACCGCGGTGATTTCCTTGGCCTGACGTTCGGACGCCTCGTTCATGCGGATCGCCGTGTCGCGCGTGTTGGTCGCGGCGTTGGCAATTTCGACCGAAGTCGAGTTGATCGTGCCGACCAGGTTGCGCATGTTCTGCACGGTGTAGTTGATCGAGTCCGCGATCGCGCCGGTGAAGTCTTCGGTCACGGTCACGTCCACGGTCAGATCACCGTCGGCGAGATTGGTGATTTCGTCGAGCAGCGACAGAATCGCCTGCTGCTGCTTGGCGTCGCGTTCCTCCGCATTGCGCAGGCGCGTGCGCGTGTTGCGCACCGTGATGGCGATGAACACGACCAGCAGCACGATCGCCAGGCCGCCGGAAGCGGCGACGACGATCGGCAGGATCACCTGCTGCACGCGCGTGTCGAGCAGGCGTTGTTCGAGTGCCTTGGCCGTGGCGATCACGTCGGTCGCCTTGCCCTGCAGCTGGCCGGCGGCGATCTGCAGCTTGTCGAGCGTCTCGCCGTGGCGCCGGAGTGTCTCGATGCCGTCGTTGATCGGCGCGAAGCGCTCCTCGGCGTCGCGGGCCAGCGCGGCGACTTCAGGGATTGCGCGCAGCTGCTGATTGGTCTGCTCGAACTCGGCGACTTCCGCGGCCAGTCTTTGCACGGTCGCGGCGGCATCGCGCCCCTGGCTGAGCACGGCGGCCGCCGTGCCGGTGAGCCGTTCGAGACGGACCAGCTGGGCGATGGCCGGATTGCGTCCCGGGCGTCCGCCCAGCCCTTCGGCGATGCGTTCGTAGATCTTGAAGACGTCCTCGCCGGTATCGGCGTGCACGGTCTGCGTGATCGCGCGGATGCTGTCGGCGGACTCGCGCCACGCGGCCTCGCCCTCGACGATGGTCTGCACCATCGCCTTCATCTGTCCCCAGGCCTCGCCGACCTTGGCGACCTCGCCCTGCGCGGCGGCCGGTGCCGGGGGGATGCCGGTGTCGGGGTCGCCGGCTGCGAGCGTGTTGACGGTGGTATCGAGATCCTCGGCGCGGGACGACAGGGTGAGGAAGTCGGGTGCCACGCCGCGCGCGGCGGTTTCGCCGACGCTGACCACCTCGCCGATGTCGCCGGAAATCGTGCGCGCCAGCTCGATCCAGGTCTCGTCGCGCGTGCCGGTGCGCTGGATGGTGTAGAAGCCGGCCATCGCGACGACGATCAGCAGCACTGCGGCGATCAGCGTCGCCAGTTCGCGCCGGCTGCCGGTGACTCTCTTTGGTTCCGCCATGTCTCCCCCCGAGAATGCCTGCGGCCCGTGATCTGCGCGCCTACTTGCCGAGCACGGCGTTGATCTTGGCCAGCAGGTCCGCCTCCTTGACCGGTTTGACCAGATATTCCTTCGCGCCCTGACGCAGGGCCCAGACGCGGTCGGTCTCCTGATTCTTGCTGCTGACGACGATGACCGGTATGTGCGCGGTCGCCGGATCCTTGGACAGGGTGCGTGTCGCCTGGAAGCCGTTCACGCCGGGCATGACCACGTCCATGATGATCACGTCCGGCTTCTCGGTGCGCACCCGCGGGATCGCCGCTTCTCCGGACGATGCGTCGGTCACGGCATGCCCGGCCTTGGTCAGGAGATTGCGCAGGTTCTCGACGTCCGTCGGAGAGTCATCGACGATCATGATGCGTGCCATAGTTTCGCCCCCGTCCGTCAGCGCGGACGTGCTGTTCGGTTGAGTTGGAAATTCGGAACTTTATACCAAGCCCGGTCGATGCGCGGCAAAAAGCGCCGTGGATCCCCGGGCGGGCTTCAGGCCGGTGCCGTCGCGGCGAACGCTTCGACCCCGCGGCTGAAGCAGCGCAGGACCCTGCCGCGCATCGTGCGGCCGGCGAACGGCGTGTTGCGGCCGGCACTGAGCAGGGTCTCGGTGCGCAGCGTCCATTCGCAGCGCGGATCGATCAGGGCCAGATCCGCCGGCTCGCCGAGCGCGATGCGACCGGCGGCGATGCCGGCGATTGCCGCCGGCCCGGTGGTCAGCCGGGCCACTGCGTCGAGCGGCGCCAGCCGATCCTCGTGGACCAGCGCCAGCGTCAGCGGCAGCAGCGTCTCCAGGCCGGAAATGCCC
Organism: Fontimonas sp. SYSU GA230001; assembly: GCF_040066175.1. Lineage (NCBI taxonomy): Bacteria > Pseudomonadati > Pseudomonadota > Gammaproteobacteria > Nevskiales > Nevskiaceae > Fontimonas > Fontimonas sp. SYSU GA230001. The sequence goes on along the minus strand of NZ_JBEAAM010000007.1, from coordinate 85,335 downwards.
GGCTCGGTCAGCGGGAAGGGGTTGATCTTCGCATCCGCCTCATGCGGCTGATGATCGGAACAGATGGCCTGCACGACGCCATCGCGCACGGCTGCGCGCAGCGCGTCACGGTCCTCGCGGGAGCGCAGTGGCGGGACGACATGGCAGCGCGCATCGAAGCCGTCCACGTCCACGTCGGTCAGGTGCAGCTGGTGCGCGGCGACGTCCGCGGATACCGGCAGCCGGCGCTGCTGCGCGGAGGCCACCAGCTCGGCGCCGCGCGCCGTGGACAGGCGGCAGAAATGCACCCGGGCGCCGGTATCCTCGACCAGGGAGATCCAGTAGCGCAGCGCCGCCACTTCCGCGGCGACCGGGACCGGTGCCAGGCCCAGACGCGTCGCCACGGGGCCCTCGTGCGCGCAGCCACCGGAGGCCAGCGCGGGGTCCTGCGCGAAGACGTGCACCGGCAGGTCGAGACCCTTGGCGTACTCGAGCGCGCGGCGCGCGATGCGCGAGTCGCGCACCGGGGCGAGGCCGTTACTCGCGCCGACCGCGCCGGCGGCCTTGAGGGCCGACAGCTCCGCCAGCGCCTCGCCGGCCAGGTCCCGGGTCAGCGCGCCCAGTCCGTGCACGCCGAGTCCCGCGCCGGACTGATCGGCGATGCGCTGCAGGCGCAGCATCATCGCCGGCGTGTCGATCACCGGCTGCGTGTCCGGCGGAATCAGCACGTGGGTGATGCCGGAGGCGAGCGCCGCGCGCGCTTCGCTGGCGAAGCTGGCCTTGTGCGTCTGCCCCGGTTCGCGGAAGCGCGCGCACAGATCGACCAGGCCCGGCGTCAGCCAGCAGCCGTCCGCCTCGATGCTGCACTGCGCCGGCTGGCGCGCCGCCTGCGCGCCGATGGCGGCGACGACGCCGTTCTGCAGCAGCACCGGCGTGACCGCATCGAGGCCGCTCGCCGGATCGAGCACGCGCGCGCCGCTGATCAGCAGCGCGCCTTCGCAGCCCGCCGGACGGTCGCGCCGCGCCTGTGCCGACCATTCGCGCATCCGGGTCGGACGGTTCATGCGGCGCTCCGTGCGCGACGCAGGCCGCGCCGCCCGTCTGCGGCCCGGCGTTGCGGCGGGCCGAGGATCATCGCCATCACCGCCATGCGCACCGCGATGCCGTGCTGGACCTGCTGCAGGATCAGCGACTGCGGGCCGTAGGCCATGTCGCCCTCGATCTCGACCCCGCGGTTGATCGGGCCGGGGTGCATGATGATCGCATCGCGCCGCAGCGCCTCGATGCGCTTGCGCGTCAGGCCGAAGTCGCGGTGGAACTCGCTCATCGACGGCAGGTAGGCGCCGAGCATGCGCTCCTTCTGCAGGCGCAGCAGGATGACCACATCGACGCCGTCGAGTCCTTCGTCGATGCGGTGGCAGACGCGTACCCCCATCTGCTCGATGCCGGCCGGGATCAGCGTCGGCGGCGCGACGACGCGGATGTCGGTGGTGCCCAGTGCGCGCAGGCCATGGATGTCCGAGCGCGCCACGCGCGAGTGCAGCACGTCGCCGACGATGGCGACGCGCAGCTTGCGGAAACAGTCGGGGCCGGGTCGGCCTGCGCCGGATTTGTAGCGGCGGATCGTGAACAGGTCGAGCAGCCCCTGCGTCGGGTGGGCATGACGTCCATCGCCGGCGTTGAGGATCGACACGCCCGGCGCGGCGTGCTGCGCGAAGAAATGCGCGGCGCCGGAGGCTTCGTGGCGCACGACGAACATGTCGGCCTGCATCGCTTCGAGCGTCTTGAGCGTGTCGAACAGGGTCTCGCCCTTGGAGGTGCTCGACGCCGCCATCTGCAGGTTGAGCACATCGGCGGACAGGCGCTTGGCGGCCAGTTCGAAGGTCGTGCGCGTGCGCGTGCTGGGCTCGAAGAACAGGTTGATGATCGTGCGGCCGCGCAGCAACGGCAGCTTCTTCTCCGGCCCGCGCAGGGTCTTGTCGAACTCTTCGGCGGTGTCGAGGATCTCGGTCAGCAGGCCGGCATCCAGTCCTTCGAGCGTCAGGAGATGGCGCAGGCGGCCGTGGCTGTCGAGTTGGAGTTCTGGGCTCATGCTGGCCGCGTATTCTGGGCTTTCGCCGTGCGCAATGAAAGCATCGGCCCGGGCGGCCTCCTGCGGTCGCCTGCGGCCGTCGGCTGCGCACAGCTGTTACAGTGCGCACCGCTTCGCGCCACCCGACGTCCATGACCGATCCCGCCGCCCTGCCGTCCCCGGAACGACTCGAACGCTGTGCGCAGCTCGCGCTCGATGCGGCGCGCGCCGGCGGTGCGACACAGGCGGAAGCCGGCGCTTCGGCGAGCCGGGGTCTGTCGGTGAGCGTGCGCAAGGCCGAGGTCGAGAGCCTGGAGTTTCAGCAGGATCGCAACGTCGGCGTCACGGTGTACCTCGGCCGCCGCAAGGGCAGTGCCAGCACCGGCGACCTGTCGGATGCCGGAATCCGCGAAGCGGTCGCAGCGGCGCTGGCGATCGCCCGCGCCACGGGAGAGGATCCCTGCAACGGCCTGGCCGATGCGGAGCTGATGGCGCGGGACTTCCCGGAACTCGACCTGGATCATCCCTGGGATCTGGGCGCCGACCAGGCCATCGATCTGGCCGCGGCCTGCGAGGCGGCCGCCTTCGCCGCCGATGCGCGCGTGACCGGCAGCGAGGGCGCGAGCGTCGCCAGCCACCGCGGTGTGAGCATCTACGCCAACAGCCACGGTTTCGTCGGTCACCGCAGCGGGACGCAGCACAGCCTCAGCTGCGCGGTGGTCGCCAGCGCCGGTGACGAGATGCAGCGCGACTACTGGTACAGCAGCGCGCGCAGTCCGGCCGATCTCATGGATGTCCGCGCGATCGGCCGCAAGGCGGGCCTGCGCGCGGCGGCGCGGCTGGGCGCGCGCAAGCTCGGCACCTGTACTGCGCCGGTGCTATTGCCGCCGGAGCTGGCGCGCGGCTTCTGGGGACACCTGATCGGTGCGATCTCCGGCGGCGCGCTATACCGCAAGGCCAGCTTCCTGCTCGACCAGCTCGACCGGCCGGTGTGCGCGTCCTGCGTCACCTTGCTCCAGCGCCCGCATCTGCGCCGTGGCGCCGGCAGCGCGGCCTATGATCACGAGGGCGTGGCGACGCGCGACCGCACGCTGGTCGAGGACGGCGTGCTGCGCGGCTGGCTGCTCGGCAGCTACTCGGCGCGCAAGCTCGGGCTGCAGACGACGGGCAACGCCGGCGGCGTCTTCAACCTGCTGGTGCAGCCGGGCGTCGATGATTTCGACGCGCTGCTGCGGCGCATGGGCCGCGGCCTGCTGGTCACGGAGCTGCTCGGCCACGGGGTGAACCTCGTCACCGGCGACTATTCGCGCGGCGCCGCCGGATTCTGGGTCGAGGACGGCGCGATCGCCCATCCGGTGCAGGAGCTGACGATCGCCGGCAACCTCGCGCAGATGCTCAAGGAGATCGTCGCCGTCGGCAGCGACGTCGATCCGCTGGCCAATGTGCGCACCGGCTCGGTCCTGCTCGAACGCATGACCATCGCCGGGCACTGACTAGCTCATCCACCAGATTCCCAGCAGCAGGCCGGCCAGCACGCAGGCGAAGCTCGCCGCGACCTCGCGCAGCAACCGCCGGCCGCCGATCACGGCGACGGCGGACAGCTTGAACGACAGGTTCGACGCGTAGGCGACGCCGATCGCGGTCACGGCGGTCGCCGCGCTGATCAGCGTCTGCCGCTGCAGCTGCAGCGTCGAGAGCGTGATCGCGTCCACGTCGGTCAGGCCGGACAGGGCGGCGACCCCGAGCAGTCCGGTGGCGCCGAGCAGGTCATGCACACCGGCGGCGGCCAGCAACACCAGCGCGAACATCAACGCGAAGCCCACGGCACTGCGCAGGTCGGCCGGGTTGCTCACGTCCAGCTGCGGCCGTTCGCCGGTCGGCGACAGCCGCCACAGCCGGTAGGCGGGGATCACCAGGCCGGCGAGCAGTGCGGTGGCGAGGACCGGGAGCAGCACGGTGATCAGCTGCGGCGCGGCCACCGCCGAGACCAGCGCCAGTCGCACGAGCACCGTGAGATTGGCGAGGACCACGATCAGCCCGGCGGTGCGCATCGGTACCGTGCCGTCACGCGCGCTGCGCGAGAACGTCAGCGTGGTCGCGGTGCTCGACACCACTCCGCCGAGCACGCCCATGGCGACGACGGCGTGGTCGTGGTCCAGCAGCTTGAGGGCGGCGTAACCGGCCAGGTTGAGGCCGGAGATCAGCACCACGAGCAGGCCGATGCGGAACGGGTTGATCACGTTCCAGGGACCGAAATCGCGGTCCGGCAACAGCGGCAGCAGCAGGAAGGCGACCGCCGCGAACTGCAGGATCGCGCGCATCTCGACGCTGGACAGACGATGCGAGAAGCCGTGCAGCTCCGGCTTGAAGTACAGCAGTGCGGTGGCGGTGATCGCGACGCCGACGACGATCTCGCTGACACCATAGCCGGCCAGCGTGCCGAGCAGGAAGCACAGCAGCAGCGCGGCGTTGGTCGTCGTCCCGGGATCCTGCACGCGGCGGGGGTCGCGCGCATAGGCCACGACCAGCAATGCGACCATCGCCAGCAGCGCCGCGCCGATGATCCACGCGCTGCCGCTGTGCTGCGCGGTCAGTGCCGCGGTCGTGCCGGCGAGCGCGGCCAGGGAGAAGGTGCGCACGCCCGGCGCGGCGGTTTTCGCACGCTCGCGTTCCAGCCCCATCAGCAGGCCGATGCCGAGACTGGTCACGAATGCGCGCAGGACACCGATTTCGTCCATGGAGGAGGCGGTTTGGGAAGCTGTGGGGTGATGACGACGCGCACGCAGCCGGGGTCGTCGGGATGCGGCTCGCGCCGGAAACCCAGGCGCTGGGCGAGGCCGAGCATCGCGGCGTTTTCGACCAGCACGTCGCCGTGCACGGTGTGCGCGCCGCGCGCCGCGGCGTAGTGGATCAGGTCCTGCATCAGCTGCAGGCCGAGGCGCTGGCCGGCGTACTCGCGGCGGATCAGCACGGCGAATTCGGCCTCGCGGCCGTCGGGGTCGAACACCAGCGTGGACAGGCCCAGCACTTCGTCGTCGTTGTCGTGCGGAACGGCGACGAAGCTGATCTCGCGGTCGTAGTCGATCTGCGTCATGCGCGCCGCCATCGCATGGGTGAACTGGCGGATGTAGCGGAAGAAGCGCAGACGGATATCCTCCGGCCCGGCCTGCGACAGCATGCGGATCAGCGCCGGCTCGTCGGTCGGATGGATCGCGCGGATGCGGTACGGCCGGCCGTCGCGCAGCTGCGCGACGTGTTCCAGCGCGGCCGGGTACGGCGCGAGCGCAAGCCGCTGGCGCTCGGGTGGCGCCTCGGCGTCGGCGACGATGCGCGCATGGCCGACTTCGGCGATGTCGTCCGCCGGGACCAGGCGCACCTCGGCTTCGCGCAGCAGGGGTTGTTCGGCGGCCAGCTGCGCGAGTCGCGCGACGGCCAGCGCATAGTCGCGGATGCGCAGGCCAGGCGGCGCCTGGCTGCGCGTGCCCAGTCCGGCCTCCCCGAGCGTGATCTCGGCGACGACGTCGTCCAGCGGCGGCAGCGCATGGGCGGTCGGCGCCGCCGCGGAGGCCGGGTCGAGGCGCGCTTCCAGGTACATGCCCAGTTGGGCGTGGCGGCGCAGGTGCACGCGCAGGCCGCGGCTCTCGCCGCCGATCCACGCCGCCGGCAGCAGGCCGTAGGCGCCGAGCAGGGCCTGCGCCTCGTCCGCCGGCAGCGTGCGCGGCGGGCTGCCGCGCCGCGCCGGCGCCAGCGCCGGCGGCGCGCCGCCGGCGTGCACCAGCGGATCGAGCGTCGGCGTCTGCATCAGCAGTTCCTGTGTGCGCCGGTGCTCGCGCCGGTAACGCAGCGCGCGCGCCGCGGCCTCGACCGAGGCGAACGCGGCGATACGCCCCTGTGCGCAGCAGCGCAGCGCCGGCGCCGCGCGCTGCTGGCCGAGAAACACGACCACCAGGCGCTCGCGCAGGCCGGCGGAGACCAGCTTGCGGGCGAGCGACTCGTCGTCGCGGCCCGGCGAGGGGCTGCGCACGAACATCACGGTATCGACGTCCGGCGTGGACAGCGCCGCGCGCAGCGCCGCGACGGTGGCGTCGTCGTCGGCCAGATCGACGTTGATGGCCTCGGCACAGCAGCCTTCGGCGACCGGCAGCTGCTGCTGGATGCGGCTGCGCGCCGCATCGCCGATCGCGGCCGGCGTCAGGCCCTCGCGCAGCAACGCGGCAAAGGCGAGCTGGCAGACGCCGGTGCCGGTGCCGATCACGGCGATGCGTCCGGTCGCCGCCTCGCCGACGCGGTCGAGCGCGGCCAGTGCCGAGAACAGCGCGGTGACGCGATCGACCTCGACGAGGCCGGCGCGGCGGAAGGCCGCCGACAGCACCGGGTCCTGTGCCTGCGGCGCACCCTCTGGTCGCGCCGTCTGCAACACGATCACCGGCTTGGCGCGTGCACAGGCGCGCGCTGCGGACATGAACTTGCGCGCGGCGCCGATGCGCGACAGCTGCAGCACAACCGCGTGCGTGCGTGGATCCAGCGCGGCGTAGTCGAGCAGGTCGCCGACATCGACGTCGGCCTCGCCGCCGGTGACCGCCATCCACGAGAAGCCGAGCGCATGGCCCGCGGCCCAGTCGAGCGCCGCGCTGGTGATCGAGCGCGACTGCGCGATCAGCGCGGTGGTGCCGGCGGCCGGCAGTGCCCATGCCGAAGCGCTGATACCCAGTGCGTGGGCGACTCCCGCGGTGCGCGGGCCGAGCACGCGCAGCGTCGCGCCATGGCCGGCGCGCAGGATCGGCGTCGGCACCGCCGACTCCGCGAACCAGATCAGCGCACGGCAGCCGCGCGCGCACAGGGCGCGCACGACCGCAGGCGTGACCGCCGCGGGGTCGAGGACGACCGCCAGCTCGGCGCCGCGGACGTCGCGTGCGTGGCGCAGCGCGGTCCAGCCGCTGCGCGTGCCGGCCAGCAGGCTGCGGCGTTGCGGAGCCAGTGCGTCGAGGCGCGCCAGCAGTTCGGCGCCGGGCGCATCGCGCGGCGGGCCGACGACCACCACGCCATCGGGCCGGAACAAGGCGTCGAGGTTGCGGATGCTCATGGTCGCAGGGACGGCGGCGACAGGCTGCAGGCTGCAGGCCGCGGACGTCTCTCTGCAGCCTGCAGCCGACGACCGGCAGCCGATTCCGCGATGCCGCTCATGCCGGCGTCAGTTCGCCGCCGAGGAAGGGCGTCAGGAAGGCCTCGACGCTGCGTGCCAGCGCCTGCAGGTCGTAGCCGCCTTCGAGGGTGGCGACGACACGGCCGCCGGCCGTCGCGTCGGCGACGTCGCGGATGAACTGGCCGAGCCAGCGGTAGTCCTCGGTGCGCAGGCGCAGATCGCCGAGCGGGTCGGCGGCGTGCGCGTCGAAGCCGGCCGACACCAGGATCAGCTCCGGGCGCGTGCGTTCCAGCGCCGGCAGCCAGGCTTCGGCGACCGCGGTCCGGTACGCCGGGCCGTCGGTGTAGGCACGCAAGGGCACGTCCACGAGGTTGATCGCCTCCGGCGCGCCGGTCCAGTGCGGATACAGCGGATGCTGGTAACTCGACAGCAGCAGCACGCGCGTGTCGTTGCGGAAGATGTCGGCCGTGCCGTTGCCGTAATGCAGGTCGAAGTCGAAGATCGCGACGTGGCGCAGGCCCTTGCTCAAGGCATGGGCCGCGGCGACGGCGACGTTGTTGAAGAAGCAGAAGCCCATCGCGCGTGCGCGCTCGGCGTGGTGGCCGGGCGGCCGCACCGCGCAGAACGCCAGGCCGGCTTCGCCGGTCATCACCAGATCCACGCCGAGCACACCGGCGCCGGCGGCGCGCAGCGCGGCATCGACCGTGTGGCGGGTGAACGCGGTGTCGCCGTCGATCTCGACGCGGCGTTCGCCGATGTCGCGGTGAGCCAGCATGTGCTCGATGTGGGCGTCCGTATGGACCCGCTGCAGCTGTTCGCGGCTCGCCTCGGGCGCCTCGTAAGGGTGCATGAAGCCGGACAGCCCGGCGGCGAGCAGGCGGTCCTCGATCGCGGCGAGCCGCTGCGGCGATTCGGGGTGACCGTCGGCGATCTGGTGACGGCGGCATGACGGATGGGTGATCCAGGCCACGGGCAAATGGGCGCGCATCGTCACTCCGTCGGACGCTTCGGCTCATTGTGCCCAAAGCGCGCGCCGGCCGGTTGACACGGATCAATGTCCGCCACGGCGGGCCTGTCCAGACTACGCCTGCCGCGGCGCAGCGCTGCGCCGCGGCGGTGCGATGAAGATGAAAAGGAGACGAACATGCAACCTGTAGTCTGGAACCCCTTCCGTGAGATGGACGACTTCTTCAACGCCTTGCGGCGCGGATTCGGGCGGGGCCTGCCAGCCGTCACCGGCAACGGCGGCGAACTCGCCAACTGGTCGCCCGCCGTGGACATCAGCGAGACCGACAAGGAGTACCTGGTCAAGGGTGAGCTGCCCGGCGTCAAGAAAGAGGACGTCAGCATCGAGGTGCACAACGGCGTGCTGACCCTGTCCGGCGAACGCAAGTACGAAAAGGAGGACAAGGGCGAGAAGTACCATCGCGTCGAGCGCGCCTACGGCAGTTTCTCGCGCAGTTTCACGCTGCCCGACAATGTGGACGAAAAGGCGATCGAGGCCGAATTCAAGGACGGCGTCGTCACGGTGCACCTGCCCAAGACGGCCAAGACCGAGCCGGAAAAGAAGAAGATCCCGGTGCGCTGATACCCTCACCGGGTACCGTAAGCGGGCCGGGTCCGGCCGTGGCCCGCTGACGGTTTCAGCGGGTACACTGCGGGCCGATGAACCCGCTCTCCAGTCAGGCGCCGACAGCCGCCGACGATCAGCTCGGTGCGCTGCTTGGCGCCGCCGCCGATGCCGTCGTCATCATCGACGAGCGCGGCATCGTCACGCGCTTCAATGCGGCCGCCGAGCGCACCTTCGGCTACCAGGCCGCGGAGGTGATCGGGCATAACGTCAGCCTGCTGATGCCGCAGCCGTTCCGGCGCGAGCACGACGGCTACCTCGAGCGCTACCACCGCACCGGCGAGCCGCGCATCATCGGCATCGGCCGCGAGGTCGTCGCGCAGCGCAAGGACGGCTCGACGTTCCCGATCGACCTGTCGGTCGGTGAGTTCCGCACCGGGCAGGGACACGGTTTCGTCGGCATCCTGCGCGACATCTCCGAGCGCAAACGGCAGGAGGAGATGCTGCGTCAGAGTACCGAGGAGCTGCGCCTGATCTTCGAGTACTCGCCGATGGCGATCCTGATCACGGACCTGCACGGCGGCATCTTCAGCGCCAACCGCGCCTGCTGTGAGTTGTTCGGCCGGTCGCAGCAGGAGCTGTGCGCGCTGCGGCACTCCGACCTGATGGCGTCCGAAGACCGCAAGGTTCCGCTCGAGGCCTTCGAGCGCCTGCGCCGTGACGGCGGCAGTTGCGAGTGCGAGGTGCGGTATCTGCGTGCCGATGGCAGCGTCATCCACGCGCTGCACTATTCGGCACTGGCCACCGACGAGGACGGCGAGCCGGTGATGTTCATCGGCGAGATCATCGATCGCAGCGAGCTGTTCGCCGCGATCCACGAGGCCGAACAGCTGCGTGCCCGGCTCGCGCACGTCGCGCGCATCGGCACGCTCGGCGAGATGGTCAGCGGCATCGCGCACGAGGTGAACCAGCCGCTGACCGCGATCGCCAACTACGCCAGCGCCTGCCGGCGCCTGATGCTCGGTGGCCAGGGCCAGCCGGGCGAGCTGCTCGGCGTGCTCGACAAGATCGCCGCGCAGGCGGAACGCGCCGGCCAGGTGATCCGCGGCCTGCGCGCGCTGGCCAAGCGCGGCGAGAGCCAGCGCCAGCTGCTGGACTGCAACCAGCTCGTTGCGGACGTGGTGCGCCTGGTCGAGTTCGAGCTGCGCGGTACCGACACGCAACTGTACGTCGAGCTGGACAGCGGTCTGCCGCCGGTGTTCGTCGATGGCGTGCAGGTCCAGCAGGTCGTGTTGAACCTGATCCGCAACGCGGTCGAGGCCATGACGGACGGACCGGGGCCGCGGCTGGTCTCGATCCGGACCTCCGTGTTGCGGCCGCAATGGGTGGCGATCCGTGTCGATGATCGCGGGCCGGGTTTGTCCGCGGAACAGCAACAACGCTTGTTCGAGCCGTTCTTCACGACCAAGAAGCAGGGCATGGGCCTGGGCTTGTCGATCTGCCAGTCGATCGCCAGCGATCACGGTGGCGAGCTGCGCTACTGTACCAACGAATGGGGCGGTGCGAGCTTCACGCTGGCGCTGCCCGCCTACACCGACGAAGAGGGGATCTGATGCGTACCGGCTGCACCGTGTTCGTCGTGGACGACGAGGAGCCCATCTGCGACAGCATCGCGCTGCTGCTGCGCAGTGTCGGGCTCAGCAGCCGGACCTTCACTGATCCGAGGCGCTTCCTCGAAGCGCTCGGTCCGGGTCAGGCGGGGTGTGTCGTGCTCGACGTGCGCATGCCCGGCATGAACGGGCTCGACGTGCAGCGCGCACTCAACGAGCGGCGCTGTTCGATGCCGCTGATCTTCATCACCGGCCACGGTGACGTGCCGATGGCGGTCGAGGCGATGCGCAACGGCGCGTTCGATTTCCTGCAGAAGCCGTTCAACGACGATGACCTGATCCGGCGCGTGCAGAAGGCCCTGGAGCAGGATGCGCGCGACCGCACGCGCCTGGCGCAGATCGACGAGACGCGGCGCCGCTGGGAGGCATTGACCGCGCGCGAACGCGAGATCGCCGAGCGCCTGGTCGATGGCGCCGCCAACAAGGTGATCGCGCTCGATCTGGACATCAGCGAGCGCACCGTCGAGCTGCACCGCGCGCGGGTCATGCAGAAGATGGAGGCACGGTCCTTCGCCCAGCTGGTGCAGATGGTGTTGAGCCTGCGCCAGGGCCCCGCCGCACCCTGAGCGACCGGTGCGCGGGGCCGGCCGCCCGCCGCCTCAATACGTAGTTTCCGCAGGCCCGCTGCGGAAGCCCCGGATTTGCCCGGCCGGGCGCGCGTCGCATCCTGTGCCCACCTCAACGGGAGATGACAAATGGGCGCGCACTCTGTTCCTTTCGACCGCTGCAAGCCGAACTGCTCGATGTGCCCGGCCGGGTCGCGGTGTTTCACCTCGGGCCTGCCGGACCAGGAGATTTCGCTGTGGAACGACCTGGTGCAGACGCACGTCCCGCTGTTTCCCGGCCATGGCGCGCTGTTCAATGCCGGCGACGAGGCCGAGAACCTGTACCTGGTGCGCGCCGGCTGCGTGAAGACCTACACGATCGACGAGGAAGGCAACGAGCGCATCCGCGGCTTCCACCTGCCGGGCGACCTGATCGGCCTGGACGCGCTGTCACGCCGCCATCACCCCTGCGCCGCGGGCGCCGTCGAGGCCTCGCAGGTCTGCGTGATTCCGCGCGCGCGGGTCGCCGCCGAACTGCAGCGTTCTCCGGCGCTGATGCAGCGCCTGCTGGAGCGCACCAGCCGCGAACTGTCGGCGGCGCTGTCGCTGTCGGGCGATTTCACGGCCGACCAGCGCGTCGCGGCCTTCGTGCTGAGCATGCAGGAGCGGCTGGCGCCGAGCGCGAGCGGGCAGAAGCTGCGACTGCCGATGACGCGCCGCGACATCGGCAACTACCTGCGGCTGGCGACCGAGACGGTGTGTCGCGTGATCACGCGTCTCGAACAGCAGGGCGTGCTCGAATCGCGCGACCGCGCGCTCGCCATCCGCGACCGCCGGCGGCTCGCCGGTCTCGCCGAGCCGGTCGGCCTGTCCGGCAGTGGCGCCGACTACTTCGCGCTCGCCGCCTGAAATGGACACGGATGTGCCGCGCGCGCCGCCGGGCGCGCGCGGCACCGTCGAGCTGCGGCTGCGCAACGTCGCACAGCTGTTCAACTCGCTCGACCCGGCTCCGTTCCACGAGCGCGATCTGGACCGCGCCGCCGAGGAGTTCATCGTCGGCTGGGTGCGCGAACTGCCGCATGACGTGGCCCTGAGCCTGGTGCTGCACCTGCGCGAATGGCCCGATGAGCCGGATCCCGAGCGCTGGATCGGCGCTGCGATCCGCAACTACTTCAACGAGCGTGCGCGCGTGGTGCGCGCGGACCGCGCCGAGGAGCTGCGCCGCGGCCGCTTCAACTTTCTCATGGGTACCGCCTTCCTGCTGGCGTGCCTGCTGTTCGCCGAGCTGTTCGGCGGCCAGGAACAGCGCGGCATCATCGGCAATTTCCTCTACGAGGGCCTGACCATCGTCGGCTGGGTCGCACTGTGGCGGCCGCTCGAAGTGTTCCTGTACGACTACTGGCACCTGCGCGGCACCGAACGCCTGTATCGCCGCATCGCCGCCGCACCCTTCGAACTGAAACGGACGACCGCGTAGCGGCAGGCGTGCCGCCGGTTCCTACAGGGCTTTCAGGTCGATGCGGCTGGCGAAATGCGGAACGCGCACGCTGGCGCCGTACTCGGTTTCCAGTGCCGCCGCGAGTGCCCGGATCGGTTCCGGTTCGCCGTGGTTGAGCGCCACCACGGGCCGTCCGGGAATGCGGCCATACCAGCTGCGCAGCTCCTTGGCGTCGGCATGGGCGGACAGGCCATCGAGCGTGTGGATCTTCGCGGCGACCTGGATCGGTTCGCCCCACAGCGTCACCGAGCGTGCGCCGTCCTGCAGGCGCCGCCCCAGCGTGCCGGGCGCCTGGTAGCCGACGATCAGCACGTGCGTGCTGCGCTTCCACAGCTGATGCTTGAGGTGATGACGGATGCGCCCGCCGTTGCACATGCCGGCGCCGGCGATGATCAGCGTGCCGCCATCGGCCTTGTTCAACTGCTGCGACTGCGCCGGCGTGCGCGTGAACTGCAGGTTCGGCAGCTGGAAGCCGTCGCGCCGGGCGAACGCGGTCGCGTCCGGGCCAAGCTCGGCGTAGTGCTCGGCGTAGATCGCCGTGGCCTCCACGCCCAGCGGCCCGTCCAGATGGATGCGCCAGCGGTCGAGCTGCCATTCCCGGTAATGCATGTGCAGCAGCAGCAGCAGTTCCTGCGTGCGGCCGACCGCGAAGGCCGGGATCAGTACGACACCGCGATCCGCCCACGCGGCGTCGAGCACGCTGCGCAGCTGCTCGACGGTGCGTGCCCACGGCGGATGCCGGCGGTCGCCGTACGTGCTCTCCAGAATCACCAGGTCGGTTTCGTTCGGCTGCGCGGGATCGCGCATCAGCGGTGACGCGGCGTGGCCGAGGTCGCCGCTGAACGTGACGCGGCGGCGCTGGCCGTCGCCGTCGAGATCCAGCTCGACGAAGGCAGCGCCGAGGATGTGCCCGGCGTCGCGGAAGCAGGCGCGCACACCGTCGGTGATGTCCACGGGCTGGTCATAGTCCACACCGCGGAAATGCCGCAGACAGCTCGCCGCCTCGTCGCGGGTGTAGAGCGGCTCGACCGGCTTTTCGCCGCGACGCGCCCGCTTGCGGCTCTCGATCTGCGCGTCCATCTCGTTGAGGTAGGCCGCATCGCGCAGCATGATGCGGCACAGGTCGCGGCTGGCGCGGTGCGTGTAGATGCGGCCCTTGAAGCCGGACTTGGTCAGCAGCGGCAGGCGCCCGGAATGGTCCAGATGGGCATGCGTCAGGATCACCGCGTCGATGCGCTGCGGATCGAAGGGGAAGGGCTCGAAGTTGAGCTCCTCGTCTTCGGGGCTGCCCTGGATCAAGCCGCAGTCGATCAGCACATGGCGCCGGCCCACGCTGAGCAGCGTGCAGGAGCCGGTCACGCGCCCGCAGGCGCCCCAGAATTGCAGTTGCAGCATTCAGCGCGTTCCCGGCAGGCCGGTCCCGGCCTGCAGCAGGGCCTGTTGGCGTCGCAGACCCTCGATGTCGATGTGGTCGCCCAGGCGCTCGACGAAGTCGGGGGGCTTGACGACGAGCACGTCGCAGCTGGCCAGGGTCAGCAGGCTCTCGGCGGTGCTGCCGAGGAAGAAGCGATCGATGGCGGAGCGGTGCACCGCGCCGACGCTCAGCAGGTCGAAGCCGCCGCGGCGCGCGAACTCCGCCAGGGTCTGCGCCGGATCGCCGGACAGCAGGTGCTGGCGCTCGTCGGCAATGCCGTGCGCAGCGGCGAAGGCGCGGAACTGTTCGCCATCGTTACGGCGCATGTCTTCGTAGGCCTCGGTCAGCAGGCCGCGCTCGCGTTCGGGCGCGTGGAAGGGAAACACATGCGCGAGATGGACCTCGGCGCCGCAGTACAGGCCCAGCTGCAGTGCCAGGTCGAACACGGCGTCGTTGAGCGCGGCCTTCTGCTTGGCGTCGCCGGAGGTGTCCACGGCAGCGAGGATGCGCGCCGGCAGCGGCGCGGAATCGGGCCGCATCAGCATCAGCGGCGCGGGGCAGAAGCGCAGCGCCTTCCAGTCGGGCGTGCCCAGCCAGCCGCCATCCTCGGCTTCGGCGTCCTTGATCACCAGGTCGGGCTGATGTTCCAGAACACGGTCGAGCAGGGCCTTGTGGCGTGCCGGTGCCCAGCGTGTCTCCGCGGCCGCCGCCAGGCCCTCCGCGGCCAGCGCATCGCACTGCTGCTGCAGCCATTGCACGCGCTCGGCGATGAACTGCGTCTTGGCCAGACGCATGACCTCGGGGTCGATGATGTCGGCGGTGGCGTCGATCAGCGGCTGGTGATCCAGCAGACACAGTTGCAGCCGGGCGGAGGCGCGGCGCGCCAGGGCCGCACCGCGCTGCAGGGCCGGCGTCGCACGCCGCTCCGGATCGACCACCACCAGAACCTGTCCGATCGTCTTCATCTCCGGGCCCGGCTGACCGGCCGGTCGGCGAGCTGCTGATCGGCGTGATGCATCAGGGCGTCGAAGCTGCGCCCGTCGGCGGGGAAGTGGGCGACGGCGACGCGCGGACGGGCAATCAGCGCCGCGCTCAGATGGCCGAAGGGCCGCGCCAGCGCCGCTTCCAGGCTCTTGACCAGCGCGGTCGTGTCGATCGCGCCGTCGTGCGCGATCTGCACGGCGTACTCGCCGGGGTCCATCGCCGCGGCCGGCACGTCGCCGCCGAGGGCCTCGCGCAGGCGCTGCCCGATCTCGGCGGCGACACTGTCGGCGACACGCCCGCCGAGCGCGCGCACGCCGTCGTGGAACTCGCGCAGCGAGACCAGCATCAGCGTCCACTCGCGGCCGTCGTCGGCGGTGGCCTGGGTCAGGCGTTCCTCGAAGGCGGCGCGCGTCATCAGCCCGGTGACGGCGTCGATGCCGTCGCGCAACTGGCTGCGCAGGCGCTGCGCATACTCGGCGCTGATGTCGTCGTGCACGGCGAGGAAATGCGACTGCTCGTCGTTCCACGAGAACGGCGTGATCGTCTGGCGCACGGTGTAGGCGACACCGCTGCGGTCGCGATCGACCGTCTCGCCTGCCCAGACGCGGCCGGAGCGGATCGTGCTCCACAGGTCGCGGTAGTAGCGCACGCCCTGGCGGCCGGAACTGAGGAAGCGCGGGTTCTGGCCCACCGCCTCGTCGCGCGTGTAGCCGTACATGCGCGAGAACGCGCGGTTGCACCAGACGATCGTGCCCTCGCGGTCGGTGATGAAGGCCGCGTTGCCGGCGTGCTCGAGCGCGCTGGACAGGAGTTTCTGCTCGCGCAGCAGCGCCAGGTCGTCGAGCAGCCGTTGCGTGCGTTCGCCCAGTTCGAGCAGCAGCGTCTTCAGGTCGTCGTCGAAGGCGTCCGCGCGGGGCGCGAAGAACTGCAGAAGGTGTTCGCCGAGCCGGCTGCGCACCCGGACCGCGCAGCCGCTGCGCAGGCGGTCGCGGTCGGCGCCCTCGCGCCAGCACACGAAGCGTTCGTCGTGCAGGTCGAGCGTCGCCGGCGATTCGTCGCCGAGCGCGAGTGCGGCGAGGCCGCGGCCGACCAGCGAGCCGTCCCAGCGTTCCGGTACGCGATGCAGGTCCCACCACAGCGCCGATTCGCGCGAGGTCGCCAGGATGCCGAGCGTGCCGTGCGCGCCGTAGTGTCCGACCATGACCAGCGGCAGTTCGAGCAGCCGTGCCAGACCCTCGGTCAGCTCGTTCCAGACTTCGCCGTGTTGCGGGTGACGGACGACCGTGCAGTAGAGGTCCAGGAACAATCGATCAACGGTGCCGGCGCGGGCGGGCATGTACTCCTCCGGTATGTGAGGCACCTTGCGCCGTTTGCCTGCGCGGCGCGTTGACCTGCATCAACCCGCGCGCGACCGGGCCGTGCTCGACGGCGGACTGCGTTCGTCCGCGCGCGCATTGTTGCTGTCCCACAGCGCCGCGCCGAGCAACACCAGGCGCATCTGCTTCTCGGTGAGCCGGTAGATGCGCTGCAACGCCTCGGTGTCGGCCGGTGGCGTGTCGAGGAGGACCTCGGTGCCGCCGATGACGATGTTGACCATCATGCCGGCGAGCATCTGCAGATCCTCCGCGCTGAACTTGGCCAGGGCGGGGAAGCGCGACAGATCGACGGCCAGATCGCCGATCCACAGGCGGATTTCCTTGCGGATGGCCATGCGGATCACCGAAGAGCCGGAGAAGCGCTCCTTGGCGATGAAGCGGAAGTGCGCGCGGTGCGCCGCGACGTGATCGAGGAACGTCGCGACCGACGCGCGGATCATGTGCGTGCTCGGCAGCGCGCCTTCGCGGGCCTGGCGCATCAGCACGTGCAGCGAGCGGAAGGAATCCTCGATCAGCGCATGGCCGAGGTCCTCCATGCCACTGAAGTGGCGGTAGAACGCCGCCGGCGTGATGCCGGCGCCCTTGGTCACCTCGCGCAGGCTCAGGCTGCTGAAGCTGCGTTCGCCCTCGAGCAGCTGCAGGGCAGCGTCGAGCAGCGCGCGGCGCGTGCGCAGCTTGCGCTCGTCGCGGCCACCTTCGCGGCCGGCGTTCTCGGCCTCGCCCTGGCGACGCGAATGGGGACGTCGTTTCATGACCTCAGCATATCAGTAAACTCGATAGTTAATCAAAAAATACTTGCAAAACAATGACAAGAAAATAAACAGTAAACGACTGTTGACCGTAATGGTCGGCGTGTGTACAGTAAACAAACGTTTACTGGAGCTCGCACATGGCTTTCGACCTGTCTTCCGCCCCGCGCCGCGTCCTCGCCCGCTTCGCCGCGGCGCTGAGCTATCCGCTCACGCCCGCCGACTATTTCGGCACCGTCCGTGCCGACGGCGATGCACTGCAGGGCAGCGTCGAGTCCGTGCGCCGCGCCGCGCCGGACGCGGTCACGCTTACGATCCGCCCGGGCCGCGGCTTTGCGCGCCATGTGGCCGGCCAGTTCGTGCGCATCGGCATCGACATCGACGGCGTGCGCCACTGGCGCTGCTATTCGATCAGCTCGGCGCCGGAGCGCGCGGACGGCTGCTTCACACTGACGGTCAAGGCGGTCCCCGGGGGGCGTGTCTCCACGTACATCGTCGATCGACTCGCCGTCGGCGCGCGCGTGCAGCTTTCAGAACCGGCCGGCGCGTTCACGCTGCCGGAGCGCCTGCCCGCTCGACTGCTGTTCGTCACCGCCGGCAGTGGCATCACGCCGGTGATGAGCATGCTGGCGAGCCTCGACGCGCGCGGGGTCATGCCGTATGCGACGGTGATCCACTGTGCGCCGGATGCGGACCAGATGATCCACGGCGACGAGCTGGCCCGGCTGGCCGAGCGTCATCCGCGCCTGCGCCTGCACCGCATCTACACCCGCCAGAGCGGTCGATTCACCCCCGAGCAGCTGGAAACGCTGTGCCCGGAGTGGCGGCTGTCCGAGACCTGGGCCTGCGGCCCCGACGCGCTGCTGCAGACGCTGGAAGCGCACTGGCAGCAGGCCGGCATCGCGGGCCAGCTGCATGTCGAACGCTTCCGTCCGCGCCAGCTCGCCGGCGTGCCGGCGGACGCGGCGGTTACGGTGCGCTTTGCGCGCAGCGGCTGTTCCGCGGCCGGCCGCGGCGATCAGCCGGTGCTCGAACTGGCCGAGCTGCAGGGACTCGCCCCGGCGAGCGGCTGCCGCATGGGCATCTGCCATGGCTGCATCGCCACGCTCAGGTCCGGCGCCGTGCGCGACCTGCGCGACGGCACCGTCCATGCCGAAGAGGGCGACCAGGTGCAGATCTGCGTCTGCGCGCCGGTCGGCGATGTCGAGATCGAACTGTGAATGAAACCGTGCAGGAGAACGCCATGACGACGACCCCCTATCTGACCGCCGAACAGGCCGAGGCTTTCGGCCGCGAGCTCGACGCGATCCGCGACGAGGTCAGGGCCAGCCTCGGCGAACAGGACGCCGCCTACATCCGTCGCCTGATCCGCATCCAGCGCGGACTGGACATCGGCGGCCGCGCGCTGCTGTTCGCCGGCGTGCTGCCGCCGGCCTGGATCGCCGGCACCGCGCTGCTGTCGGTGGCCAAGATCCTCGAAAACATGGAGATCGGCCACAACGTCATGCACGCGCAGTGGGACTGGATGAAGGACCCGAAGATCCATTCCTCGACCTGGGAGTGGGACACGGCCTGCCCGGCCGACCAGTGGAAGCACTCGCACAACTATATGCACCACACGTACACCAACGTCGTCGGCATGGATCGCGACGTCGGCTACGGCATCCTGCGCATGTCGCCGCAGCAGAAGTGGAGCGTCTGGAACCTCGGCCAGCCGGTCTACAACGCGCTGCTCGCCGGCCTGTTCCAGTACGGCGTCGCGCTGCACGACGTCGAGTTCGACCAGGTCATCGAGGGCAAGAAGACCTGGCGTGATGCCTGGAAGCGGCTCAAGGCCGTCGTGCGCAAGACGCGCAAGCAGACGCTCAAGGACTACGTGCTGTTCCCGGCGCTGGCGGGGCCGTTCTTCTTCTATGTGCTCGCCGGCAATGCCACCGCGAACTTCATCCGCAACCTGTGGGCCTACGCGATCATCTTCTGTGGCCACTTCCCGGCCGGCACGCACACCTTCAGCGCCGAGTCGGTCGAGAACGAGACGCGCGGGCGCTGGTACCTGCGCCAGCTGCTCGGCTCCTGCAACATCCGCGGCGGCAGACTCTTCCACATCCTGTCCGGCAACCTCAGTCACCAGATCGAGCACCACCTGTTCCCGGACCTGCCGAGCAACCGCTACGCCGAGATCGCGCCGCGGGTGCAGGCGCTGTGCGAGAAGTACGGCCTGCCGTACAACACCGGCTCCTTCGCGCGCCAGTTCGGCACGACGACCTGGCGCGTGCTGCGCCTGAGCCTGCCGGGTGGCCAGTCGCTGGAGCCGCAGCCGGTCGCGGCCTGAACGGCCGGGCTATGCTCCGCTCCTGGTCACCGAGGGGCGGGGCATGGCTGCAGCGCGGTTCGCGGTCGGCGTCATGGCCAGGGCGCCCGTGCCGGGGCAGGCCAAGACCCGCCTGATCCCCGCACTCGGCGCCGAAGGCGCCGCGCGGCTGCAGCGCCGGCTCACGCTGCACGCACTGCAGACTGCAACGGCCGCCGCGCCCGGCGCCGTCACCCTGTTCACCGCCGGTGATCCCGACCATCCGTTGTGGACGGCGTGCCGCAGGCAGCTGGGTGTCACCATCGTCGCGCAGCACGGCGATCACCTGGGCGAACGCATGCTGCACGCCCTGCAGACGCTGCTGCGCACACACGAGCGTGCCGCGCTCACCGGCACCGACTGCCCGCTGCTCGAAGCCCGGCACCTCGCCGGGCTGATGGCCGCACTCGGCCGTGCGCGCATGGCCTTCATCCCCGCCGAGGACGGCGGCTACGTCGCCGTCGCTGCACGCGAACCCGTCGCCGCCGCATTCGGCCCGTTGGCCTGGGGCACGCCCGCAGTCATGCAACAGACGCGCGCCGCGCTCGCGGGCGCCGGCTGGCGTGCCGGGTGCGACTGGTGCGAGCTGCCGGAACTGTGGGACATCGACCGGCCCGAGGACCTGACGCGGGCGCAGCGCATGGGACTGCCGGTCGGCTGCGTGGACTGATGAGGACCACCGGTGCGTGTTCCGGATGGTGCACGCGACTCGGCTGCCTCAGGTCCGCGCTTCAGCGGTCGCCGGCGGGTCCGCGTTCGCTGCCGTCGTCCGGGCGGGGCGCCGTGGGCTCCGTTCCTTCGCGCCACTGATCGCCGATCAGCGGATCGTCTTCGTCCGCAGCCGGCGGCGGGAGGGGCTGCAGCAGCCGGGGGCCGGTCAGCGGATCGGCGTCGCGCAATGCATAGGCAGCGACGAGGCCGGCCAGCGCGCCGGCGAGGTGCGACTCGAACGAGATGTCGGGCCGCTGCGGCAGCACGCCCCAGATCATGCCGCCGTAGAGGAAGCTGACGAACATTACCAGCGCGATCGAGGCGCGGTCGCGGCGCAGGATGCCGACCAGCAGCACGAAGAACACCATGCCATGCGTGACGCCGCTGATGCCGACGTGGAACGACGCGCGGCCGAACAGCCAGACACCCAGCCCGGAGACGAGCCAGATCGCCGGCAGCGCGATGCGCGTCGCGCGCGGCAGGCCGTAGAGCATCGCGGTGCCGAGCACGAACAGTGGCACGGAATTGGCGGCGAGATGGCCGATCGAGCTGTGGATCAGCGGCGCGGTGAGGATGCCGTGCAGTCGCCCGATGTCGCGCGGAAAGAGGCCAAACGCGCGGATGGCGTCGAAGGGCAACAGCGCGCCGTAGCCCAGCAGCAGCCACAGCACGGCGGTGAACAGGGCCATCACGGTGGCCGCGCGCCGGAGGCGCTGGAAGTCACTCATCTGCCCGATATCGGGGCGCCGGTACCGGTTCGCAAGGGGCACGCGGCCACTCGTCCCCGTGGACGAGGCTGCCGCTTTTGTCATATCGATATGATGCGCCGCCGCGGTGCTTTGCCTTTACCATGCGCGGCGATTTCCACAGCAACTGAGGACGGGCGGCAATGGCGGCCATCGGTACCGAACAGATCCTGAGCGTGCGGCACTGGAACGACACGCTGTTCAGCTTCCGTACGACGCGCGATCCGGCGCTGCGCTTCCGCAACGGCCAGTTCGTGATGATCGGCCTGGAAGTCAACGGCAAGCCGCTGATGCGCGCCTACAGCATCGCCAGCGCCAACCACGAGGATCACCTGGAGTTCTTCTCCATCAAGGTGCAGAACGGTCCGCTGACCTCGCTGCTGCAGAACGTGCGCCCGGGGCAGGAGATCCTGGTCAGCCGCAAGCCGACCGGCACGCTGCTGCTCGACGATCTCAGGCCCGGCAAGCACCTGTACCTGTTCAGCACCGGCACCGGTCTCGCGCCGTTCCTGAGCCTGGTCAAGGACCCGGAAATGTACGAGCGCTTCGACAAGATCGTGCTCGTGCACGGCGTGCGCCTGGTCAGTGAGCTGGCCTACGAGGAGTACTTCACGCAGACGCTGCCCAACGACGAGCTGTTCGGCGAGCTGGTGCGCGACAAGCTGATCTACTACCCGACGGTCACGCGCGAGCCGTATCGGAACAGGGGTCGCCTGACGGAGCTGGTCGAGTCCGGCAAGCTGTTCGCCGACATCGGCCTGCCGGGGCTCGATCCGGCGACCGACCGCGCGATGATCTGCGGCAGCCCGACGATGCTCTCCGACACCGCGCGCATGCTCGACGAGCGCGGCTTTTCGATCTCGCCGCACATCGGCACGCCGGGCGATTACGTGATCGAGCGAGCGTTCGTCGAGAAGTAGGCGAGGCACGACCGGAACAAGGATCGTTGCCTTGGAGTCCGATCGCACGCCCGGGTTTCGGGCCAGTCACTGAGGACCCTATCCAGCGCCCGTGAGCAGGTTCACGTGCCGTGGCCGAGCCAGGCCGCGCCCAGCGGCAGCGTCAGCCACAGCAGCCCCTTGATCAGGAAGAACCAGAATCCGAGCTTCGCTGCCCGCGCCCAGCAGCGGCGCAGTACCGAAAACGGCGCACGGCGCATTGAAGTTTTGATGTGTCCTGGCTTCTCGCAAGTCCGAGGGCGGCTCATGCGCACGAGTGAGTGCACTGCAGTAGCCGTATGCACTGCACGCGATGCACTGTATCGCCCGATCATGCAGTGGCCAGATCGCGCGCGTGCAGCGCCAGCGCGACCATCGCGCTGCGCACTTCGCCGGCGCTGCGGACCGGGTGCTCGAAGGCGATGCGCAGCAGACGTTTGTCGAGCATGAGATCGAAACCCTCGCTGTCGATCGCGGACAGACGCGGTTGCAGTCCACGGGGTTCGATGCCGTGCAGGCGGCAGTAGCCGATGAGCGCAGAAGCGTGGTCGCTGTTCATGTGCTCGATCATGCTGGCCTCGACGCCAGACGGGAACGGATTGACGACGCACAGCTCGTCAGCGTTCAGCCAGTGGATCTTGCCGAAGCCGCCGATGTAACGAAGCTTGACTGGTTCGATGCGGTAGAACGCGAAGTCGTGTGCGCGGTGGTAATCGATCGCATGTGGGAAACGGCGGTAGTAGCGCTCGGCCGTTTCGGCGAGGTTGTCGGTCACGGGGACGACGTTGCCGACCAGCGTCAGTCGGCCAGCGGCCTGGATGTCGTCGCCGCCTTCGATCAACGTCAGCGACACGCGCGGATCGGCCTTGACGTTCTTGGTGTGTTGGGCGAGATCGCTGATCAGGATCACCGGCCGGTTCCGCTGGTCGGTCGAAAACGCGACCACCGAGCCGAACGGATAGCCGGGCAGTTCGAGCGACACTGTCGATAGGATGCCCTGCAGGTTGCGGGCATACAGCGTGCGGGCGTCGCGGGCCAAGGTGTTCAAGGCGTGGGACGTGGCGCGGGCGGTGTCGGGAGTCATGCGAGTCATGGTGCGGTGATAGACGCGAATTCGAGCGACAAGTGGCCGGGTTCGCCGGTGTCGGAGTAGTAGCCGAGCACGCGCAGCTTCCAGTACAGGCCGTCGCGGCCGCGCACGAGGTAGACGACGTCGCGCGGTGAGATGTGGTGCATACCGTCCCCTTTGTCGCAGAATCCCGAGTAGTAGTACCAGCCGTGGTCGCCATCGGCCTCGAATGCACACTCGCTGCCGACTTCGCGCGGCGGATAGGTGACGAAAGCCAGCGCTTCGGTCGTGTCGCTGTGCCAGTGCGCATCCGCCGGTACCCGGTTGCGTGAGGCCCAGTCGTCGTGCAGGCCGTCGTGGATCGCGACGCTGCCGGCGCCGGACGCGCCGCCATTGAGCTTGATGTTGGTGCGCCGCAACGCCAGATCCCAGCCGGCGGGATCGCTGGCGGGGTCGCTCGGCGCCACCTGCTGGGTGTTGCTCAGGTCGAGATAGACCCAGGCACGCTCGTCGGACGCATCAACTGTGGTCTGCGTGCCGTCGGCGCTGGCGGCGAAGCGGGCGCGGCCCAGCGGGGCGGCGTCGCCGCCTCGTGCGCACTCGCCGCCCGGGATTTGCAGGAGGTCGTACTGCGGGTGGCCGCGGGTACCATCGGCGTCGGTATAGCCGGTCATGCGCAGCTTGTACCAGCGGCATTCGACCGTGCGCAGGATGTAACCGACATTGGTACGCGCGCTGACCACGGAGCCGGCGAGATAACCGCTGTAGCGATACCAGCCGTAGTCGCCGGCACCGGTCAGCGGATTCGGCTCCGCATCGGCGGCAGGGTACGTGGTCATCGCGTAGGCGGGTTTGGGCGATGGATCGATCGGGTTGGCGCTCGGCACGCCGCTGCCCTGGGCGTCGGTGACGTAATCGACCGCCGAAGCAGGGGGCGCCGACATGATCGCCGCGAACGGGTAGACGCTGCCTTCGGCGACTTTGTCAGCGTATACCGCGACCTCGATGCCGGACGGCGGCGTGCCGGAGACGCCGCCGTTGAGCTTAATGTCTGCGCCCTTGTGCGCGATGTCCCAGGCGTCGCTAGCCGCCGGATCTGCGGGGAACAGCTGCGTCTGCGTGTCGAGATCGATGTAGATCCAGTCGCTGCCGCTGGCGTCGATGCTGGCGTGAAACCAGCCTGCAGTGTCCCACGTGAAGCGGGCTTGCCTGCCGCCGGGACCGGGCAGGTCGATCTGTGTCTCGGGCACAGGCGTCGGTGTCGCGTGCGGCGAGATGTCGCCAGCGCAGGCCCCGAGCACTATGGATGCGGCGAGTAGCGTGAGATGCGAGTGGCTCATCGGAAGCTCCAGCGAATTTCGAGATAGGACGTGCGTGGCTGGATCGGCAGAAAGGCGGGGTCGCCGGCGTCGAAGAGGTTGTCGATGCCGGCGGAGAGCGTAAGGCGTGGGGCCGGCGTCCAATCGCCGCGCAGGTCGAACAGCGTGTAGGGCTCGGCGGTGCCGGCCGCAGTCGGCGCGCCGCCGGCATCGACGTCGACGCTGAACTCGCGCTTCCCGACCCAGACGCCGCGCAGGCCGAGCGCGTAGCTCTTCTGCTCGAAACGCAGCGCGGCGTTGGCGCGGCGTGCAGGGCGGCCGCTGAGCGGCTCGCCGCTGGCCTCATCCTCGCTGTGCAGCCAGCCGTAGCCGAGCTGTACGCGCAACGGTGCGAGCGGTCGGAACTGTGTCTGCAGGTCGGCGCCGTAGAGCTGCGCACTGGAGACGTTGCGATAGCTGTAGACGACCGGCGGACCCGACGCGACCTGCACGATCTCGATCAGGTCCTCGACCGCGCTGTGATAGCTGGACAGGGCCACGCTGGCACTGCGGTTGGCGAACCAGGTTACGCCCAGGTGATAAGCGACGCTGCGCTCGGGCTCGAGGTCCGGATTGCCGTCGACGCGGTAGCCGACCGCAGGATTGCTGAATCGCAGCAGCAGCTGCTTGAAGTCCGGCGCGCGATAGCCGTGGCCGTAGCCCGCGCGCAGGATCCAGTCACGGGCCGGCGCATAGCGCAGCGACAGTTTCGGCGACAGTTGGTCGCCGAATTGCGAGTCACGGTCGTAGCGCAGGCCGGGCACGAGCGCGAGGTCGCCGTCGAGCAGCGTCAGCTCGTCCTGCGTGAAGAGCGACTGGCGGGCGCGCCTGCCCTCGCTGCCGAGGCGATCGGCCTCGAGCGTCTCGAACTGCGACTCCAGCCCCAGGCTCAATCGATGCAGCCCAAGTCCGTGATCGAGCTGCACGCCGCCGCCCCAGAGCTGGTCGAGCGTTTCCTCGTCGATCGTGGCGTTTGCGTTGCCGCGCCGTTGCTGCAGGAACTGGTCGAGATAACGGTGGTAGTAGACGTCCAGGCGTAACTCGGTGGCGCCGCCGAGCGCGATGCGCGGCGCCAGGCCAGCGCGCAGCTCCTCGATACGCTTGTGCGTGTCGTACTGCATGCCGCCGCTGCCGTTGTCGTCAACGCGACACCTGTCGTCGAGCGCCCACGCAAAGTCCGCGTCCAGATTGACGTCTTCGGACGCGCTCCAGCGGGCATTGGCCGAGGCCAGGGCGCTGCGGCCGGCGGGGCCGTCCTGTGCTGCGGTCGATGCGTCGAGGTCGAAGGGCTCGATGCGGGTCCAGCCGGCGCTGGCACGACCGCCCAGCGCCGGTCCCAGAGCCCAGCCGCTGTTGGCGAAGGTTTCGACATTGCCGTCGGCGTCGCCGCGCAGTGTCAGCGCGCCGTTTTCTGGGGTGCCGGGCGTGTCGCGGCGGCGCGTGATGACGTTGATGACGCCGCCGAGCGCGTCGGCCCCGTACAGTGCCGAACTCGGGCCCTTGACGATCTCGATGCGCTCGACGTCGTCCAGGCGCAGGCGCGTCAGGTCGATTGCGCCGTTGATGCGTCCGATCATGCGACGGCCGTCAACCAAGATCAGTACATGTTCGGAGGACAGGCCCTGGATCTCGATTGTGCTGCCGCGGCCGGCCAGTCGCCCGGCGTGCAGGCCGCCCTCGCGCTCCAGAAGTTCGGCGAGATCGCGCGCGCCGCTGGCGTGGATGTCGGTTGCGGTGATCAGCTGCACGTCGACCGGGCTGTCGCCGAGCCGGTGCTCGGTGCGTGTGCCGGTGACGACGATGGCGTCCAATTCCTCCGCAGCGCCGTCCGGCCCGGCTGTGCCTGCGAGCGGCTCGCCGATGGTGCGTGTGGGGACCGTGATCGTTGCCAGCGTCTCCAATGCGAAGGCGAGGCTCCAGGGCAGTCCGGTGCCGAGCACAACGATCGACGCCAGGGCCGCGCGTGCGCCGCGCGTCCGGACGGGCGGCGCAACCAGCACACGCAGCGGATACAGGCCTGCGGCCCCGAGCCACGGCCACCACGGTTCGAGGCCGGCATCTCCGCGCGCCCCGGTCCAGGCGAGCAATGACGCAGTGGTGAAAGGCACGCCCAGGAGCTGCCATTCGAGCGCGTGACCGGCGTGCTGCTCGGCCAGCGCTGCGCGCAGCCAGCATCCGACGGCCATCAGCATCGACAGACTTGCGCACAGCTCCATACAGCGGCTCCCCGAGTGGACGATGACCGGTGACGCGATGGGCGCCATTATACGACAATGAGAATCATTATCAATCGCATCAGCATCAGAGGGAGACTGCCGGTTGCCGCTAGACTGCGCGGATCCCAAGGTCGAACAGAGGAATGTCGATACATGGCGGGTGTCGGCCGCGCGGATCGGGTGATACCGATCGGACTGGAACAGCTCAATCTGCTGCTCGGCGAGCTCGACGCGCGCTGGCGGCCTTGCGGCTTTGCCGATCGGGCATTGGAACGCCGCTACAACGACGAGGCGCGGCCACGGCGTGCACGCAGCCGCATCGCGATGTTCACGCTGGCGATCGCCGTCTTCGGGCTGGCGCCGATCTACGGGCCTCTGCTGCTGCATACCCCGGCCGAGATGCGCCAGCTGTTCCGCCTCGTGGAGCTCGGGCTGATCGTGCCGATGAGCGTGGTCGGCATCGTGCTGAACTGGCGTTACCCGGACAGCCGCCTGGTATCGGCCTATACCGGCGGCGTATCGCTGGGTTTCTTCGGCCTGCTGATCATGCTGCGCTACGCCGGCGTCACCGCCGGATTCGCGATTCCCTTCGAAACGGTCGCGATCGCGCTCATCGTCGTCACATTGATGTCCGGGCTGCGCAGCTGGATGACGCTGGGTGGCCTGCTGATCGCGGCCGCGGCGCTGCTCGCGGCCGAGGCGGCATACAACGGGATCGGCGAGCGTTTCTGGTGGTCGGTGGTCGCCACCGTCGTCACCTGCGTCTTCGCGGCGTTCACCGAGATCAGCCTCGATCAATCGACGCGCCGCGCCTGGATCACGCGCCAGGTCGCCGAGTTGTCCGGCATGCGCGACGGTCTGACCGGCCTGCCCAACCGCGCCTGGTTCGAGCGCGACGCGGCGCGCGTGCTCGCGCAGGCGCGGCGCGAGCAGGTGCCGGTGAGCGTGATCCTGCTCGACGTCGATCACTTCAAGCTGCTCAACGACAGCCTGGGTCATGCCGCCGGCGACGACTGCCTGCGTCGGATCGGCGCGCTGCTGATCGAGCGCTACGCGCAACGCCCGCTGGACCTGCGTGCGCGCATCGGCGGTGAGGAGTTCGTCGTGCTGCTCTACGACGCGGATCTCGATGGTGCCCGCCAGGCCACGGAGCAAATGGTCCGCGATGTCCGCAGCCTGGGCCTTCCGCACCCGGGTTCGCCGCTGCTCGACGTGGTCACCATCAGCGCGGGGTTGGCGCACGGTGTCCCCGCAGAGAACGAGGACATCTGGCGGCTGGTCGCCCGCGCCGACCGCGCGCTGTACGCGGCCAAGCGCGGCGGCCGCAACCGCTGGTGCGAGGCGAGCGAGGCAGCGTGACGCCGCTGAGCTGCGCCGCTATCGTGCACGCCTGCCGCGAGATACCGACGCGGCCATTTCACGGAGATCTTCGATGAGCCTGTTGTCTTCTTCGCGCGGCGACGATCATCCGCTGACGCCGGCGCAGTTTCCGAATCCCGATGTGGATATCGGCACCGACGCCGGTGCGCGCCAGTCGGCCGTGCTCGCCGGCGGCTGTTTCTGGTGCGTCGAGGCGGTGTTCCGCCAGATCGACGGCGTGCTCGACGTAGTCTGCGGCTACGCCGGCGATTCGGCCTCGACGGCGAACTACGAGACGGTGTGCAGTGGCGCGACCAATCATGCCGAAGTCGTGCGCGTCGATTTCGACGCCACCCGGCTCAGCTATGGCCAGCTGCTCAAGGTGTTCTTCTCGGTCGCGCACGATCCGACGCACGTCGATCGTCAGGGCAATGACCGCGGCCGGCAGTACCGCTCGGCGGTGTTCTATGCGGACGAGAGGCAGCGCGAGGTTGCCGAGCGCTACGTCCGCAAGCTCGACGCCGCCGGAGCCTTCAACGCACCGATCGCGACGAAACTCGAGCCGCTGCAGGCGTTCCACACCGCCGAGGCGTACCACCAGAACTACGCCGCGCGCAATCCGGGCCAGCCCTACATCCAGGCCGTCGCGCTGCCCAAGGTCGAGAAGACGCGCCACTACTACGCCGACAAGCTCCGCGACGAATGACGATCGCGCTGACCCGCTTTGCGCGCGGCCGGCTGTTCCCCAGGGACGGCCGCCGCAATGCCATCGTTGGCTGCAGTGCCGAAGAGTTCGAGCGCTATCTCAACAAACATCCGCCGCTGCAGGTGCTCGACGGCTACGCCCCGTTCTGTAAGCTGCACGTGCACCGTAACTGGACGCAGACGCGCTGCGCGGCGGTGGCGATCACCGATGAAAACCGGCATCTGTTGCGCTGTGCCTACGAGGCGCGCACGAAGGACGAGCTGCCGGTGCTGGTGCGCTGGTTCGAGGGCATCGAGCCGCCACGCGCCGAATACCTGCTGGTGATTCTCTACAGCCGCGAACAGATGCAGCGCGAGGGCGATGCGCTCGACGCGGACTGGGGCATCGTCGGCTGCCTGGCGACGATGGCGCCGGAGGAGACGCCGATGACGC
Source organism: Fontimonas sp. SYSU GA230001 (assembly GCF_040066175.1). NCBI lineage: Bacteria > Pseudomonadati > Pseudomonadota > Gammaproteobacteria > Nevskiales > Nevskiaceae > Fontimonas > Fontimonas sp. SYSU GA230001. The sequence goes on along the minus strand of NZ_JBEAAM010000007.1, from coordinate 56,451 downwards.
CGGTCACGATGATGCGCAACGCGCTGGGTGTGGCCGAAGGCGGTTCGGGCGTGCCGCTCGACCGCGACGCCTACCGGCGCAGCGTCGCGTTCTGGGAGCGTCACGCCACCTGGCGTGACGTCGCCGGACGAGTCATATCAGGCGTTGCTAAATAAGAGACACCTAATATAATGGTCGGCAGCTTGATTCGAGTCTCGGCACAGGGTGCTCTGATGCGCATGGTGATGTTCCTGTGGGCCGCTGCCGTGGCGACGCCACTGGCCGCGGCTGACATCCCTGATCCACGGCTCGATTGGTCCCGCGCGCTCGCCGATCGCTTCCAATCCGAGTTGAAGACGCGACTGACCGAAGCGATGGCCGCGGGCGGGCCGGTGCGGGCGATCGAGGTGTGCAAGGCCGACGCACCCGCCATCGCCGCGCGCCTGTCCGCGGAGAGCGGCGCCGGGGTCGGACGCACCGCGCTGCGCCTGCGCAATCCGGCCAACGCACCGGACGCTGCGGAGCGCGCGGTGCTGGAGGAGTTCGCCGCGCAGCGGCAGCACGCCGCGGACGCGCCGGCGCAGGAGGACTTCGCGCGCGCCGCGGACGGCAGCGCGCGCTACATGCGGGTCATCGTGACGCAGCCGCCGTGTCTGGCCTGCCACGGTGCGACGCTCGCCGACGCGGTACGCTCCGCGCTCGCGCAGCAGTATCCGCAGGACCAGGCGACGGGTTTTGCCGTCGGCGACCTGCGCGGCGCGTTCGTGATCCGCTGGCCGGCTGCCACAGCGCAGGGAGATGCTCATGAGCAATGAAGCACCGACGATCGTCGAAGTCGAGGAAACCCTCACCGGGCGTTACATGCAGACCGGCCGCACCGGCCGTCATGCGGTGACGATGGACGAGCCGCTCGCGGTGGGCGGCAACGATGCCGGTCCCGGACCCTACGAATACCTGCTGCTCGGCCTGGGCGCCTGCACGAGCATGACGATCCGCATGTATGCGGAGCTCAAGAAGCTGCCGCTCACGCGCGTGCGCGTGCGCCTGCAGCACCGCAAGGTCCATGCGCAGGACTGCGCCGATTGCGCCACGCGTGACGGCAAGGTGGACGAGATCACGCGCGAGATCGTGCTCGAAGGCGATCTCAGCGCCGAGCAGCGCGAGCGCCTGCTGGAGATCGCCGGCCGCTGTCCGGTCGCGCGCACGCTCACCTCCGAGATCAAGATCCGTTCGCGCCTGGCCGACAGCTGGGAAGCCAAGCCGTGGGACGCGGACTGAAGCGCACCGGCGACTGGCGACATGACCTGCGCCGCCGGATCGGCGTGCTGCTCGCCATCAAGCTGGTCGCGCTGATTCTGATCAAGACCCTGTTCTTCTCCGGCGATACGCGCCTGCAGCCGACGCCGGATCACCTGCACGAGCGGCTGGCGCTGGATCGGGCCGCCGCCATCGAGACTGCACATGATTGACTCGACCCTGGTGGACCTATCGCGCCTGCAGTTCGCGCTGACGGCGCTCTACCACTTCCTGTTCGTGCCGCTGACGCTGGGCCTGTCGATGATCCTGGTGATCATGGAGGCGACCTACGTCATGACCGGGCGCGAGATCTGGAAGCGCATGACGAAGTTCTGGGGCCTGCTGTTCGGCATCAACTTCGCGATGGGCGTCGCCACCGGCATCACGATGGAATTCCAGTTCGGCACGAACTGGGCCTATTACTCGCACTACGTCGGCGACATCTTCGGCGCACCGCTGGCGATCGAAGGGCTGATGGCCTTCTTCCTCGAATCGACCTTCGTCGGCCTGTTCTTCTTCGGCTGGGACCGGCTGTCGAAGGTGGGCCATCTGGTCGTGACCTTCCTGACTGCGATCGGCTCGAACCTCTCGGCGCTGTGGATCCTGATCGCCAACGCCTGGATGCAGAACCCGGTCGGCGCCGAGTTCAACTACGAGACGATGCGCATGGAGCTGACCTCGTTCAGCGCGGTCATCTTCAATCCGGTCGCGCAGTCCAAGTTCGTGCACACGGTGGCGGCCGGCTACGTCACCGGCTCGATCTTCGTGCTGTCCATCTCCGCGTGGTACCTGCTGCGTGGCCGCAACGTGGCCTTTGCCAAGCGTTCGATGGCGGTGGCGGCGAGCTTCGGCCTGGCGTCGGCGCTGTCGGTCGTCGTGCTCGGCGACGAGTCGGGCTACACGCTGACCGAGCACCAGAAGATGAAGATCGCTGCGATCGAGGCGATGTGGGAGACCGAGCCGCCGCCGGCGCCGTTCACGCTGCTCGGCTGGCCGGACGTCGAGGCGCGCAAGACGCACGCGGAGCTGCGCATTCCCTGGGCGCTGGGCCTGATCGCGACGCGCTCGCTGACCCAGGAGGTGCCGGGCATCCTGCCGCTGGTCGAGCACGCGCGCGTGCGCATCCTGCGCGGCATCGAGGCGCACAAGGCGCTGCAGCGGCTGCGTGCCGATCCGACGGACGCCGAGGCCAGGGCGAGTTTCGAGGCGCACCGTGAGGATCTGGGTTACGGCCTGCTGCTGCTGCGCTACGTCGCCAATCCGGCGGATGCGACGGAGGCGGACATCGAGCGCGCCGCCTGGTCGAATGTGCCCAACGTGCCGGTGCTGTTCTGGAACTTCCGCATCATGGTCGCGCTGGGTTTCTTCTTCATCGCGCTGTTCGCGCTGTCGTTCTACTTCTCCGCCACGCAGCAGCTCGACCGTCACCGCTGGTATCTGCGCACCGCGTTCCTGGCGCTGCCGCTGCCGTGGATCGCCGCGGAACTGGGCTGGATCGTCGCCGAGCACGGCCGCCAGCCGTGGGCGATCGAGGGCGTGCTGCCGACCTTTCTCGGCGTCTCGACGACTTCGACGACCAACGTGATCCTGTCTCTGACCGGCTTCGTGATCTTCTACACGACGCTGCTGGTCGTCGATGTGTTCCTGATGCAGCGCATGATCCGGCGCGGCCCCGACGGCCTCGGCTACTGGCCGCCGGCAGACCCGGCGCCGGGCACGCACTGAAGGAGGCCGACATGCTCGACTACGAAACCCTGCGCATCGTCTGGTGGCTCCTGCTCGGCGCTCTGCTGATCGGCTTTGCCGTGATGGATGGATTCGACCTGGGCGTCGGGGCGCTGTTCCGCTTCCTCGGCCGCGACGATGCCGAGCGGCGCGCGCTGCTCGAATCGATCGAGCCGGTGTGGGACGGCAACCAGGTCTGGTTCATCCTCGGCGGCGGCGCGGTGTTCGCGGCCTGGCCGCTGCTCTACGCGGCCTCGTTCTCCGGCCTGTATCTGGCGATGTTCCTGGTGCTGCTGGCGCTGATCCTGCGGCCGGTCGGCTTCATGTTCCGCAACAAGCTCGAAGACCCGCGCTGGCGCGAGCTGTGGGACTGGGCGCTGTTCGCCGGCGGCGCGCTGCCGGCGCTGCTGTTCGGCGTGGCCTTCGGCAACCTGTTCCTCGGTCTGCCGTTTCATCTCGACGAGCTGGCGCGGCCGGTCTTCACTGGCGGCTTCTTCGGACTGCTACACCCGTTTGCTTTGCTCGCCGGCGTCGTCAGTCTGGCGATGCTGCTGATGCACGGCGCAAGCTATGCCGCGCTGAAGATGGAAGATCCGATGGCGGCGCGCGCGCGTCGGGCCGGCGCCTGGGCCGCGCTGGCGCTCCTGATCACGTTCAGCGCCGCCGGTGTCTGGCTCACCGTGCTCGACGGACTGCGCATCGTCGGCGCGCTCGATCCCGCCGGGCCGTCGAACCCGCTGCGCAAGAGTGTCGAAACGGTGGCCGGCGGCTGGCTGCTGAACTACCACGCCTATCCGTGGATGATCGCCGCGCCGGTGCTGGCTTACGTCGGCACGGTCCTGACCGCACTGCTGCTGCGCGCGGCGCGCGCCGGACTCGCATTCATCAGCAGCGCAGTGGCGGTGAGCGGCGTCATCCTGACCGCTGGCTTCAGCCTGTTTCCGTTCCTGATGCCCTCGTCCACCGTGCCGGTGGCGAGCCTGACCGTGTGGGACGCGTCGAGCAGCCGATTGACCTTGTTCATCATGCTGGTCGCGACGCTGATCTTCCTGCCGCTGGTGCTGCTCTACACCGCCTGGGTGTTCCGCGTGCTGCGCGGAACGATCTCGCTGGCGCACGTGCGCCGCCAGACCGGCGTCTATTGAGGACGAGACCATGTGGTATTTCGCCTGGATACTGGGCCTGGGGTTGGCGATGACCTTCGGCATCCTCAACGCGATCTGGTTCGAGATCCGCGAGATCGAACGCGAGCGGCCGGCCGGCCAGGGCCCCGGCGATGCCGTCGCGGACCTGTCGCCGGTGTATCGCGAGCACGATTGAGCGACGGCGCCGATCGGCGCAGCGGTTGACGCTACACTGCGGGCCGGACGGCCCCCGCATCCAGAGGGGCCCACGGGGTGAGCGATGGAGGAGTACGGGCCAGGGCGCATCAGCCGCCGCGCGCTGCTCAAGCAGGGCGGCGCGGTTGCGGTATTGGGACTGACCGGCTGTGGCCGCAGCGCGCCGGTCGATGGCGGCGCGAGACCGCGGCCCGGTGATGGTCCCGGGCAGACGCCGGAACTGTACCTGAGCGAGGCCGAGCTCAAGGCGCTCGACGCGCTGGTCGATCGTTTCGTTCCGGAGGACGCCGATGCCGGTGCGGTCGCGGCGGGCTGCGCGCACGGCATCAACCAGCTGCTCAGCGCGTTCGCCTACGATCCGCCGCGCATCTTCGCCGGCGGGCCGTTTTCCGATCGCGGCGGTGCGGCGCACAACGACTTCGCCGACTTCGTGCCGCTCGACCGTTACGAAGAACTGGCCTGGCGACTGAAGATCGAAGGTTCGCAGGGCCTGCCGGAGCGCGAGTTCAACGGGCCGCGCAAGGGCTGGCAGCAGATCTATCGTGAAGGGCTGGCGCAGCTGGACGCGCGCGCCGCCGCATCCGGCTTCGCCGATTTCGCATCGATGCCGGGACCGGCGCGCGACCTGCTGCTGCAGGACACGAGCGACGCGCGGATCGCGGAACTGCTCGATGTCGCGTTCCTGCACACGCTGGACACGATGTATGGCGCGCCTGAATACGGCGGCAACCGCGAGCTGCTCGGCTGGACCTTCACCGGCTACGACGGCGACGTGCAGCCGCGCGGCTACACCGACGAGCAGGTGACGACGCCGGACAATCCGGGTCTGCTCGACCTGCTGCCGCTGACCAAGCGCCGCGGTGCGCTGCCGGTGCCGAGTGTGGACGGGCACGCGCGCATCCACAGCAGCTTCCGCGAGCTGGTGGCGATGAGCTCCGGCGAGATCGCGCTGGGCGTGATGCTCAATGCCGAGGGCCGGCTCAGCCGCCTGCGTGCCGAGATCGCGAAGCTGCGGCCGGGAGCACGCTGATGGCACAGAGCGCAATCGTCATCGGTTCGGGGCCGGCCGGCAGCATCACCGCCTGGGCGCTCGCCGAGGCGGGCTGGGACGTGATCGTGCTGGAGCGCGGCCGCAATCTGCGTCCGGGTTTCGGCCAGGTGCCCAGTGGCGCGCTCGGCACGCTCTATGGCAGCGACGAGGTCAAGGGCGCGCGCGCCTTCGGGTTCCCCGATCCGGTGCTGGAGCCGATGACCGGGCGCACGCAGTCCGAGGCCGGGCAGGGCGTCGCGCGCAGCGCGCAGGGCAGTGTCGTCAACATGGGCGCGGCGGTCGGCGGCACCTCGCTGCATTACAACGCCAAGTTCCCGCGGTTCTGGAAGCAGGATTTCACGCAGCTCTCCGACCTCGGGCCGGTGGATGGCGCAAACGTCGCCGACTGGCCGATCCGCTACGAGGATCTGGCGCCGTATTACGACGAGGTCGAATACCGCATCGGCGTGCAGGGCGACGTCGCGCAGATGCCGGACTTCGTGCTGGCACAGGCGCCGCGCAGTCGGCCGTTCGTGATGCCGCCCAACCCGACCGGCTACGCCGCGCAGCTGCTCGCGCAGGGTGCGCGCAACGTCGGTTTCAATCCGTTCCCGTATCCGGCCGCGGTCAACTCGACCGATTTCGACGGTCGCCCGCGCTGCAATTCCTGTGGCCTGTGCTCGGGCTTCGGCTGTCCGATCAACGCGCGCGGCGACGCGCTGGTCAGTTTCCTCAACCCGGCGGTGCTGAGCGGCCGCGTGCGCGTGATTCCGCGCGCGCTGGCCTACCGCATCGAGACCACGAGCAATGGTGCGCGAGCGACGGCGGTGCATTACTACGACGATCGCGGCGTGTCGCGCAGCCTGTCCGCCGACAGGATCCTGATTGCCGGCAGCCCGATCCAGACCGCGCGCCTGCTGCTGCTGTCGGCCAACGGCGCGCATCCGAACGGCTTGGGCAACCGCTCCGACCAGGTCGGCCGCAACCTGATGTTCCACAACTTCATCCTCGGCGGCGCGCTGTTCGAACGCGACATCCAGTCGCTGCGCGCGCAGAGCACGACGCTGGAGATCGACGATCTGGTCGGCCCGTTCACCGGCCCGGCGATCGCGGCGCTGGGCGTGCCGTACCTCAAGGGCGCGCTGGTGCAGCTCGGTTCCGGCCTGCCGCTGCTGACCGAGGCCTACACCTACGCCGGCTACACCGGCTACGGCCTGCCGCACAAGGAACTGATGCGTCTTTCACCGATGCGCCGGCGCATCGCCGGCCTGCAGTTCGTCGGGGAGGACCTGCCGCAGGCGAACAACCGCGTCGATCTCGACCCGGACGTGCGCGACTGGCATGGCCTGCCGGCACCGCGCGTGACCTATGCGCCGCATCTGCACGAGAAGGCCGGCTCGGCGTACTTCGGGCCGCAGATCGAGGCACTGCTGCTGGCGACGCCGGGCGCCGTCGGCGCGGCGGTGATCCCCAACCCGCTGCTGTCCGATGCCGCGCCGCTGACCTTCCACCAGGGCGGCACCGCACGCATGGGCACCGATCCCGAGACTTCCGTCTGCGATGCCAACGGCCGTCTGCACGAAGTGGACAACGTGCATGTGATGGACGCATCGACCTTCGTGACCTTTCCCGGCTTCAACCCGACGCTGACCATCCTGGCGAATGCCCTGCGCATCAGCCGCAACCTGATCCACGGAGTGAGCTGATGCTCCGCACCGCGCTGACCGTCCTGCTGCTGTCCTTGCTCGCCGCCTGCGGCGCCAGCCGCGACGACGCGCCATCGCCGAGTCCCGGTCCGGGCAGCGGTGGCAACGAACCGTTCAAGGTGCTGGTCTATTCCCGCACGGCGGGTTTCCGCCACCCATCGATCGCGATCGGCATCCCGGTGATCGAACAGCTCGGCGCCGATCACGGCTTCACCGTCGATGCGACCGAGGATCCGACGGCCTTCACGCCGCAGAACCTCGCGCAGTACGCCGCGCTGGTGTTTCTCAACACGACGCTCGACGTGCTCGACACCGAGGCGCAGAAGACTGCGCTGCAGGATTACATCGCGGCCGGCGGCGGCTTCGTCGGCATCCATTCGGCGGCCGACACCTTCCACGGCTGGCCGTTCTACGGCGAGCTGGTCGGCGCACAGTTCCTGTCGCATCCGGTGCTCAACCAGCCGGGCACGCTCGCGGTCGAGGACACGAGCCATCCGAGCACGTCTTTTCTCGGTGCCGACAGCTGGTCGTTGCCGCTGGAGGAGTTCTACAGCTTCAAGACCAATCCGCGCGGCGCCGTGCGCGTGCTGCTGCGTATCGACGAATCCGGTTACCTGCAGCAGCCCAACACCAGCTGCGATCCGTCCGGCCCGACCTTCCCGATGGGCTACAGCGGCAGGATGGGCGATCACCCGATGGCCTGGTGCCACGACCGGTTCGCCGGCCGCGCCTGGTACACCGCGCTCGGCCACGAGCCGTATCTGTACCTGACGCCGGATTACCAGCAGCACATCCTCAGCGGCATCCTGATCGCGGCGCGGCGGCTCGAAGCCAGCTGCGCGGTCAATGCCAAGCCCGACGGCGTGCCCGAGTACACGCCGCCCGAGCTGGTCGGCTGCGAGACCCAGGTCCTGCCCTGAGCGTGCGCGCCCCGCGGCCGGCGCGGCAGCTGTTATCGTGGCGCCGCCATGAACGACGCATCGCCGGATTCCGAAACAGGCTCACCCGATCTGCTCGACACGCTGGCCGCACCCGCTCCGGCGCGGCGCCGGCTGGTGGCTTTGCGCGGGCTGCTGCCGTTCCTGCGGCCGTATCGCAGCCACATCGCGCTGGCTTTCGTGCTGCTGTGCCTGGCGTCAGCGGCGATGCTCGCGGTGCCGCTGGCGCTGCGTGATCTGATCGACCACGGCTTCTCGGAAGGGGCGCAGGTCCACACCCAGTTTCTCGCGTTGTTCGGCATCGCGCTGTTCTGGGGTGCGATGGTCGCCGGGCGGTTCTACTGGGTCAGCTGGATCGGCGAGCGCGTGACCGCCGACCTGCGCAGCGCGGTCTATCACCGCATGCTCGCGCAGTCCCCAGAGTATTTCGAAGCGACCAAGACCGGCGAGGTGCTGTCCCGCCTCACTGCGGACACGACGCTGGTGCAGACGGTGGTCGGCTCGTCGATCTCAATGGGCCTGCGCAGCGCGTTCCAGTTCATCGGCGGGCTGGCGATGCTCGCCGTCACCAGTCTCAAGCTGTTCGCGGTGACGCTGGTCCTGCTGCTGCTCGTGGTCGTGCCGCTGGTCGCCGCCGGCCGCAGCGTCAAGCGGCTCTCGCGCGAGTCGCAGGACCGCATCGCCGACACCTCGGCGGTCGCCGGCGAGATCCTCAATGCGATACCGACGGTGCAGGCCTTCAACAAGGAGGCCGACGAGGCGGCGCGCTACGACCGCGCGGTGGAGAGCAGCTTCGCGTCGGCGATCCGGCGCACGCGCGTGCGTGCGGCGCTGACCGCGGGCGCTATCGCCGGCGTGTTCGGTGCGATCGTGTTCGTGCTCTGGCTCGGCGCGCAGGCGGTGATCGCCGGCACGATGACGCCGGGCACGCTGGCGTCCTTCGTGCTCTACGCGATGTTCACCGCAGGCGGTGTCGGCGTGATCGCCGAGGTCTGGGGTGACGTGATGCGCGCGGCGGGTGCCACCGAACGGCTGATGGAGCTGCTCGCCGCGGTGCCGGCGATCCGCGCACCCGAGCATGCGCTGCCGCTGCCGCAGGCGCGCCAGGCGCGTGTGAGCTTCGACCAGGTGCGCTTCCACTATCCGTCGCGTCCGCAGACGCCGGCGCTCGATGGCGTCACGCTCGACATCCGCGAGGGCGAGACCGTCGCGCTGGTAGGGCCGAGCGGCGCCGGCAAGACCACGCTGTTCCAGCTGCTGCTGCGCTACTACGACGTCGGCGCCGGCAGCATCCGCTTCAACGGCGTCGATATCCGCAGCGTCGATCCGGCGGATCTGCGTGCGCACATCGGCATCGTGCCGCAGGACGCGGTGATCTTCTCGGCCGATGCGATGGAGAACATCCGTTACGGCAATGCCCGCGCCAGCGACGACGAGGTGATCGCCGCGGCGCGCACCGCGCTCGCCGACGAGTTCATCATGAAGCTGCCGCAGGGTTACCGCACCTTCCTGGGCGAGCGCGGCCTGCGCCTGTCCGGCGGGCAGCGCCAGCGCATCGCCATCGCCCGCGCGATCCTGCGCGATCCGCCGCTGCTGCTGCTCGACGAGGCCACCAGCGCGCTCGATGCGGAAAGCGAGGTGCTGGTGCAGCGCGGACTCGAAGCGGCGATGAAGAACCGCACGACGCTGGTGATCGCGCATCGCCTGGCGACGGTCCGGCGTGCGGACCGCATCGTCGTGCTCGAACAGGGGCGCATCGTCGAGAGCGGCACGCCGACGCAGTTGATCCAGCAGGGCGGGCTGTATGCGCGGCTGGCGAGCCTGCAGGTGCTGGCGTGAACGCCGGCCGGTCCGGCGGGCCGCAGATGTTCAGATCTTCAGGCCGGCGCGCGCGACGGCGAACACCGCTTCGGTGCGGTTGTGCACGCCCAGGCGTTTGAAGCACTCCGCCAGATGCGCCTTGACGGTCGCTTCGGAGAGATCCATCTCGCGCGCGATCACCTTGTTGGACTTGCCGAGCATCGCCAGGCGCAAGGTGGACAGCTGGCGCTCGGTCAGGCGGGCGACCGGGCCGGCCTGCGGGATCTCGGCCGACGCGGGCGGCGGCGCTTCGCTGGCCAGCGCATGCGGCGGCAGGTAGGTGCCGCCGGCCAGGATCAGGCGCAGCGCCGCCATCATCACCGCATGGCTGGACGCCTTGGGAATGAAGCCGGCGGCACCCTCGTCGATGACCTGGCGGATCAGGGTCGGGTCTTCCTCCGCGGAGAGCACGACGATCGCGGCTTCCTCCGCGTGTGCGCGGACCGCGCGCAGCGCGTCGAAGCGCTGCAGGCCGGGCAGGTGGAAGTCGAGCACGATCACGTCGAAGGACTGCTCGCCGATGCGTTCCAGCGCGGCGGCGCAGTTCGACGCCTGCGAAAAGTTCAGATCGTCGTCGAGGTCGGCCAGCAGCAGTTGCAGTCCTTCGCGGAACAGTTCGTGGTCATCGACCAGCAGGATGTTCAACACGGCCCCCTTAATCCGCCCGGCTTCCCCTGGCCAGAATGTAGACGATTTCGTGTGAACCTGCCCTCATCCGGATCGCGATCGCATCCGTAGAGTGGAGTCATGAACGTCGCGATGGCCTTTCTGCTCAGCGTGCTGGTGGTCGTCGGCGCCAAGACCGGCGCCTGGCTGTGGCAGCTGCGCAACCGCAATGCCGGGATGGTCGATGCGATCTGGGCTTACACCCTCGGCAGTCTCGCCGTGCTGTACGCGCTGTGCGGCACCGCGCCGCCCGGAGTCCGCATCCTGCTCGCGCTGATGGGCGGCGCCTGGGGCCTGCGTCTGGGCTTGCACCTGTGGCGGCGCAATCACGGCAGGCCCGAGGACTGGCGTTATGCGCAGCTGCGCGCCGAATGGGGCGCGCGCGCCGACGTCAAGATGTTCTGGTTCTTCCAGTTCCAGAACGTTTTCACCCTGCTGCTCTCGGCTTCGGCCTTCGCGCCGGTGGCCTACCGCGCCGACATGCCGTCGGCCGCCGCGCTGCTGCTGGCCATCGCGCTGTGGGTCACGTCGGTCGTCGGCGAGGGCGTCGCCGATCGCCAGATGGAGCGCTTCCGCGCCGATCCGGCCCAGCGCGGCCAGGTCTGCCGCGACGGCTGGTGGCGCTACTCGCGTCACCCGAACTACTTCTTTGAGTGCCTGCACTGGCTCGCCTACGTGCCGCTGGCGCTGGGCGCGCCCTGGGGCTGGCTGGCGCTGGGCGCACCCGCGGTCATGGCCTTCCTGCTGCTGAGGCTCTCCGGCGTGCCGCTGCTCGAAGCGGAGATGGTCCGGCGCAAGCCGGGCTACGCCGAATACGTGCGCACGACCAGTGCGCTGATTCCCTGGCCACCCAAGGATCCGAAACCTGCACCATGAATGTGATCGACCTCTGCGAGCGCGGCTTTGTGCCCGACGTGCTCGCGCGACTGGGCATGCGCCAGCTGGTCCGCAGACGGCTGGCCGACGAAGCCGCCGGCAACGGCGAGCGGCGCTCGCAGCGCTACAACCGCCTCCTCGACGAGCTGCGGGCGAGTCCGATCGCGATCGAGACCGGCGCCGCCAATGCGCAGCATTACGAGGTGCCGGCAGAGTTCTTCCACCTGCATCTCGGGCCCAGGCTCAAATACTCCTGCGCGCTGTACCCGGACGGCACCGAGACGCTGGCGCAGGCCGAGGAACGGATGTTCCGGCTCTATGCCGAGCGCGCGACGCTGGCCGACGGTCAGCGCGTGCTCGATCTGGGTTGCGGCTGGGGCTCGCTGTCGCTGTGGCTGGCCGAGCGCTATCCGGGTTCACGGATCGTCGGCCTGTCGAACTCGCACGGCCAGCGCGAGTTCATCCTCGCGCGCGCCGCCGAGCGCGGCCTGCGCAATCTGACCATCCTGACCGGCAATATCGTGGACTTCGACTTTCCCGCTCCCGGGGTCGAGGCGGGCTTCGACCGTGTGCTGTCGGTGGAGATGTTCGAGCACATGAAGAACTACGGCCTGCTGCTGGCCAAGGTCGCGCGCTGGATGAAGCCGGACGCGCGCCTGTTCGTGCACATCTTCGCGCACAAGCTGCTGGCCTACCATTTCCAGGACGAGGGCGAATCCGACTGGATGAGCCGCTACTTCTTCACCGGCGGCACGATGCCGAGCGAGAACCTGCTGCTCAATTTCCAGGACGACGTGAAACTGCTGCGCCAGTGGTGGGTGTCGGGTACGCACTACGAACGTACGGCGAATCACTGGCTCGCCGGCATGGACGCGAAGCGCGACGAGATTCTCGGCGTGTTCGCCAGGACCTACGGAGAGCACGATGCCTCGATCTGGTTCCAGCGCTGGCGCATGTTCTACATGGCGGTGGCCGAGCTGTTCGGCTACGCCGACGGCGACGAGTGGGGCGTCGCCCATTACCTGTTCGCCCGACGATGAGTACCGGAGGCCGATGATGCGCAGGTCCGCCGCACTTCTGCTTGGACTCCTGGCGCTGCCCGCGAGCGCCGCCACCGAACGGTTCTATGGCTACGCCTTCGACCTGAAGACCGACCGGCATCTCTACACCGAGGTGCACGAGCAGCGCATCGATGACGGCCGCTGGACCGGCGGCAGCATCCGCTACTACTGGCCGGACGGCCGGCTGCTGGGGGTCAAGTCGCTGGATTTCAGCGCCGATCCGTATATTCCGACGTACCGGCTCGATCTGCCCGAGCAGGGCTACACCGAGGCGATCACGGCGGTCGGCGACAAGATCCGGCTCGAACGGCGTGGCCAGGCCGGCGCCCGGCTCGAATCGGCGAGCGTGAAGCACGAAGGGGCGATGTGTGCCGATTCCGGCTTCCACGGCCTGATCGTGTCCAGCTTCGATGCGCTGCTGGCCGGCCAGCCGCTGAACTTCCGCCTGGTCGTCGCTGGCAGCCTCGATGCCTTCCGCTTCCGCGCGCGGCGCATCGGCGACACCCGGTTCGAGGACAGGCCGGCCGTGCGTTTCCTGGTCGAGCCGGATTCCTTCCTGCGCCTGCTGGTCGATCCGCTGGAGATGGTCTATGACCCGCAGCGGCGGCGCCTGCTGGAGTACCGCGGCGTGTCGAACATCCGCGATCCCGCGACCGGCCAGCTCTTCGTGACCCGGATTGCCTATTATTCGGAGCCGCCGAAAGTCGTCGCGGTGCTGCCACCGCTGGAGCCGACGTGTCCCGAAGCCACGCTGTCCTGCTGATCCTTCTGTCCGCGATCCCGGCGCTGGCCGCGGCCGCGGACATCGCGCCCGAGCCGCAGCTGCAGGCGGCGCTCGCCGACGCGCGCGAGCGCCGCGCCGCCGTGCTGATCGATTTCCACGCCCCTTGGTGCTACTCGTGCTACTACATGGCGCGCAACGTGCTCACCGGAAGCGAGTGGGACGCGGTGCGCAGGCGCGCCGTGGTGCTCGAACAGGACGCCGACTCGCCGGAGGGCGCCGCGCTCAAGGCGCGCTTGGGCGTGAAGGCCTTGCCGAGCTACGTGCTGCTGGACGCGGACGGCCGCGAACTCGGCCGCATCCTCGGCGAGCAGTCCCGCGCGGATTTCTATGCGGCGGTCAACGATCTGCTCGACCGCGGTGGCACGCTCGATGCGCTGGCCGCGCGCGTCAAGGACGGCGGCGCGGCATCGCTGGCGGCCGCCCGTGAGGTCCTGCAGTCGTATCACGCGCGCTATGACGGCGCCGGTGGCCTGGCCTGGTTCGCAGGTCTGCCGGCAGCCGCGCGCGCTGCGATCGAGGCGGATGCGCGCGGCCAGTCCTGGCTGGCGCGGCTGCGCTTTCTGGACGCGGCGCAGCAGCACGACGTGCTCGCCTGCATGAGTGAAGGCCCGCGCGTGCTCGACGGCGCGCTCGGCTGCCAGCGTCCCTACGAGGTCGATCGCTATCTAGCCTGCGCGGCCGACGCCGCCGACAAGCCGCTGCTGGTCGCGCAGCGCGCGCGGATGCTCGAACTGGTCGAGCGCGGTGCATTCGGCAAGGATCGTTGCGCCGACACGCGTTCGGTGGTGCTGACCACCGCCGACCTGCACCTGGCGCTGGGCGACGCGGACGCCGAGCGCACGCTGCTGGAGCGCGCGGTGGCGGACGTCCGTGCGCGCATCGGCGAGGACCTGGGCAAGGACCGCAACCTCGCCGACAACCTGCGCGTGTATCTGGAACGGCTGGCGCGGCGCAGCGGTGACTACGCGCGCCTGGACGCGCTGATGGTGCAGCTGATCGCGGCATACCCGGAGGATTACGTCTATGCCTTCCGCCACGGTCGCAGCCTGCTCTCGCGCGGCAAGGCGGCCGAGGCGCTGCCGTATCTCGAACTGGCCGCGGCCAAGGCTTACGGCATCAACCGCCTGCAGGTGGCCGAGCAGCGCGTGCGCGCGCTGCGCGCGCTCGGCCGTGACGCCGACGCCCGCCGCGTCGTCGCCGAGACGCTGAAGGCCAACGGGCCGTGGTTCCCGGAGGAAGCGGCCCGGCTCAAGGCCCTGCTGCAGGGCTGAGACGGGCTCGCCGGTTCGCAAAACCGGCCGCGACCGGCTATAAAGCCGCGCGATTTGCCGTCCGTACCCGTTCATGACCGCCGCATCCGACACCACCGCCCGCCTGCTGATCGCCTGCCCGGACCGACCCGGCATCGTCTCGGCGGTGACGACGTTCCTCTATCACCACGGTGTCAACGTCACCGAGCTGGACCAGCATTCGACCGATCCGGAAGGCGGGCGCTTCTTCATGCGCCTGGAATTCCAGACGCCGCATCTGGACGTCTCGCGCAGCGCGCTGGCACAGGCTTTCGACGAAGTCGTTGCGCGACGGTTCGGCATGCAGTGGCACATCAGTTATGCCGCCGATCGCCTGCGCATGGCGATCCTCGTGTCGAAGCACGATCACGCGCTGATGGAGCTGCTGTGGCGCTGGCAGCGCGGCGAGCTGGGCGTCGAGATCCCGATGGTGATCTCCAATCACCCCGACCTGCGCGACGCGGTCGAGCGCTTCGGCGTGCGCTACGAGCACGTGCCGGTCGATGGCGCGACGCATGCACGGGCCGAGGCGCGCATGCTGGACCTGCTCGGCGGCCAGGCCGACCTGATCGTGCTGGCGCGCTACATGCGCATCCTGTCGCCGGAATTCGTCGCCGGGTTCCCGAACCGCATCATCAACATCCACCACAGCTTCCTGCCGGCCTTCGTCGGGGCCGATCCCTACCGGCAGGCCTACGAGCGCGGCGTGAAAGTCATCGGTGCGACTGCGCACTACGTGACCTCGGACCTCGATCAGGGACCGATCATCGAGCAGGACACCGTGCGCGCGACCCATCGCCACGAGGTGCCGGACCTGCGTCACCTCGGCCGCGATCTCGAACGGCAGGTGCTGGCCCGCGCCGTGCGCTGGCATGTCGAGGACCGCATCATCGTCAACGGCAACAAGACGATCGTGTTCGCCTGATGCCGCGGGCGGGCGGGCGGTGCGCCGCAGCCATGCGCAGCGCCCGCCGCCGGCCTCACTCCCAGACCACCTTGGTCTTGTAGTCGTTGGCGTGCTTTTCGAGCAGCGGCAGATAGCGCTTCTCGACCTCGTTGCGCTTGACCTTCATCGTCGGCGTCATCACGCCGTTGTCGATGGTCCAGGCGTCCTTGGCGACGACGATCTTGGCGATCTGCTCGTGGGGTTCGAGCGTGGCGTTGACCGCCTCCATGTCGGCGATCAGACCTTTCTCGACGTCCGCGCGCGGCTTGGCCAGTCCGTTGGCGGACAGCGTGACGATCATGATCGGCTGCTTGAGGCCGGCGCCGACGAAGCACAGCTGGTCGATGTCGGTGTTGCGCGACAGCGCGCCCTCGATCGGTGCCGGCGCGACGTACTTGCCCTTGAGGGTCTTGAAGATGTCCTTGACGCGGCCGGTGATGTACAGGTAGCCGTCCTCGTCGATACGGCCCTTGTCGCCGGTGCGCAGCCAGCCGTCGGCGGTGAACAGCTCGTCGGTCTTGTCCTTGTCCTTGTAGTAGCCGAGCGTCACGCCGGGATGCTTGAACTGGATCTCGCCTTCCTCGGACAGGCGCATGTCGGCGCCCGGCATCGCGCGGCCGACCGCGCCGAGGCGGTTGGCGCCCGGCAGGCTCGCGGTCGCGTAGATGTTGTTCTCGGTCATGCCGTAGCCCTGCAGGATGGTGATGCCGAGCTTGGCGAACCACTCCATCAGCGGCACCGGCATCGGTGCGGCGCCGACGAACAGGTAGCGCGCGTTCTGCAGGCCGATCGCCTTCCTGATCTTCTTCTTGATCAGGCTGGACAGCAGAGGAATCCGCAGCAGACGGTCGAGCTTCTCCTGCGGCATCTTCTTGAGCACGCCGGCCTGGATGCGGCTGTACACCAGCGGCACCCCGTAGAAGCGGGTCGGTGCGACTTCCTTGAGCTGCTCGGCGAGCTTGTCGAGGTTCTCCAGGAACCAGACCTCGCCGCCGAGATAGATCGACGCCAGCTCGACCGCGCCGCGCTCGAAGGCGTGCGCCAACGGCAGATAGGAAAAGAAACGTTCCTGGCCGATCGCCGGCATCGCCTTGAGCAGGCCCTGCGTCGCGAAGGTCAGGTTCTCGCCGGTGATGATCACGCCCTTGGGGTTGCCGGTGGTGCCGGAGGTGTAGATCAGCGACACCATCTGCTTGGGGTCGGGCGGCTGGTAACCGGCGAAGGGTTCGCTGGCGCGCACCAGGTCATCCCAGTTGTGATCGCACTTGGGGACGTCCGGATACGGGAAGGCGATCGTGATGATGCCCTGCGGCAGGCAGCCCATGAACTCGTCCACGTCCGGCATCGGGCCGATGAAGATCGCCTTGGCCTCGCAGTGATTGAGGATGTACTTGACCGCGTCCGGCGCCTGCTTGGGATACAGGCCGACGCTGACGTAGCCGGCCATCGCGATCGCCATGTCGGCGAGGAACCAGTGCGCGGTGTTGCGGCCCGAGATGGCGATGGCGGCGCCGGCCGGCAGGCCGAGATTGCGCAGCGCCGTGGCCATCGAGCGCACCTGCGCCTCGCACTCGGCCCAGGTGTATTTCTTCCAGACGCCGTTGACCGGCTGGAACAGCCAGCCCTGATTGGGCTTCTCCTTGGCCCATTGCAGCAGCGTCTCGACGGGATTCTTGACGGACATTCGGTTTCCCCCAAACAAAGCGTGTTGGCTGAAATCGCCGCGGTGGCGCCCCGAACCCCGGCCGGCCGCGACGGGCCGCCGCGCAGTCCTTTCGGAGTGGATGCGTGCGGCCAAGTGGCCGGGCATTATAGTGGCTGCGCCCGCTGGCCGGACGCGGCCGCGGTTCAAGGACGACAAAACGGGGATAACAACTTGAGACTGCTGGGTTATCTGGTGCTGCCGCTGGGTCTGGTCGTGGCTTATCTGTTGTTCTGGCCGGTGCCGATCGAGCCCAGGGCGTGGACGCCGCAACCGCTTGCCGACGGCGCCTATCCGTACAACGAGACGCTCAAGGCGGTCGAGCGGCTGGCCGAGGGCGTCGGCCGCGGACCGGAAGGCATCGCGGTGGACGCCGCCGGCCGCATCTATGCCGGCTACGACGACGGCCGCGTGATGATGTTCAACCGCAACGGCAGCGGCGGCATGCTGCTCGCCGATACCGGCGGCCGGCCGCTGGGCCTGAGCTTCGGTCCGCGCGGCGGCGTGCTCGTCGCCGACGCGGTCAAGGGCCTGCTGCTGGTCGGCGGGCAGGGCGCCCAGCAGCTGCTCGCGGTCGAGGCCGAGGGCGTGCCGTTCCGCTTTGTGGACGACGTGGACAACACGCGCATGACGCACAAGGTCTATTTCACCGATGCGTCCTCGAAGTTCGCGTGGCCCGACACGATGGCCGACGTGATGGAGCACGGCGCCAATGGCCGTCTGCTCGAATACGACTTCGACACCGACAAGACCACGGTGCTGCTGCGCGACCTGTACTTCGCCAATGGCGTCGCCGTCGGTCCCGATGACGCCTACGTGCTGGTCAGCGAGACCACGAAGTACCGCGTGCGCCGCTACTGGCTCAAGGGCGAAAAGGCCGGCACCTCGGACATCTTCATCGACAACCTGCCGGGCTTTCCCGACAACCTCAGCTACAACGACAAGGGTCAGTTCTGGCTCGCGCTGTACGCGCCGCGCACCGCCGCGCTCGATGCGCTGCTGCCCAAGCCGGACCTGCGCAGGATCGTGTTCCGCCTGCCGGATTTCCTGCAGCCGGGGCCGGCGCATCACGGCTGGGTGCTGGGGCTGGATCTCGACGGCAAGGTGGTCGCCAACCTGCAGTACAAGGGCCGCGGCGCGTATGCGCCGATCACCAGCGTCGAGCAGCACGGCGATGCGCTGTATCTGGGCAGCCTCACCGACACGGCGATCGGCAGGCTGCCGTTGAGCGCGATCCAGAAATAGGGTGCAGATCCGGGGCGTGCGCGTCGGCGCTACCGCTCGGAGGAGAGACGGATGACCAAGGGTGTCGGGCGCGCGGCGGTGCTGGCGCTGGGAGCGGGGCTGGTGGCGGCCTGCGGCAGTTCGGAGACGCCGGACCGCGCAGCGGGTGCGGATTCTCTCGTGCTCAAGGCGGAGACCGCGCTGCCGCCGGGACAGTCCGGTTTCTTCTCGGTGGCCGGTCAGGCTCAGGGCAGCCTCACCGGCAACCCTGCCGACTACGGCGCGCACGTGGACGACCAGCGCCTGCTGTACTGGTCCTTCGACGCCAAGCCCGGTGCGCTGGGGACCAAGCCCGGTACGCCGGAGCGCCCCAAAGACGGCGTCGAGATCTACCGCGACGCCTACGGCGTGCCGATCGTCTATGGCCGCACGCTGCGCGACGGCTGGTTCGGCGTCGGCTACGCCATCGCGCGCGATCGCCTGTTCCTGATGGACGCGGTGCGCCGTTTCGGCGCCGGCACCTTCGGCGAACTGGCCGGCTGCGGCAGCGTGCCCGCCGACATCCAGCAGCGTACCGTGACCTACAGCGACGCCGAGTACCAGGCGTTCTTCGACGCGGCGTCGGCCGACGCCCAGCAGGCGGTGCTCGGCTACGTCGATGGCGCCAATGCCTGGCTGGCGCGCGTGCAGACCGATCCGTCGCTGCTGCCGGCCGAGTACGCGCTGCTGACGACCACGCCGGCGCCGTTCACGGTCAAGGACGTGCTCGCCGCCGGTGTCTATATCACGCGTTTCGTCGCGTCCGAGGGCGGCAACGAGTTCCTCAACATCCAGATGCTCAGGCAGCTCGAAGCCGAGTACGGTTCGCGCAGCGCAGCCTACGATGCCTTCCTCGACCTGAACTGGCTCGACGACCCGAAGGCAGCGGTCAGCGTGCCGCGCACGGTCGGCACGTTCTCCAACCAGCCGGAGCCGGCCGCCGGCCGCGATGCCGTGTTCCGCGCGATGGCCGACTGGGCGCTGACCCTGCCGGAGACGATCTGGAGAGGGCCGGGCACCGGTCACGCGCCGGCGCCCGCGGACTGTTCGCTGCCGATCGGCAAGGCGCGGGCGTACAGCGGCGGGCTCGGCGCGGGCGGTGAAGGGCTGTCGCGCAAACCGGGCTCCGCCCGGGCCACACAGGCCGACAGGGCGCGCGCCGCGCGCGCCGCCGTGCGTTCGGCGATCCGCGCACTGCAGGATCTGCGCGCGCAGCTGCACGGCGGCAGCATGGCCTACGCACTGGCGCCGTCGCGCACGCGTGGTGGCGGCACGCTGATGGTCGGCGGGCCGCAGCTCGGCTACAGCTATCCGCTGCTGCTGGTCGAGTTCGAGATCCACGCCGGCGACTACCACGCGCGCGGTTCGTCGGTGCCGATCCTGCCGGCGGTCGGCATCGGCTATACCGAGCACGCCGCCTGGGGCCTGACGACGGGCTACAGCAAGACCATCGACTCCTTCGTCGAGACGATCTGCTCCACCGCCCAGCAGGCGGCCGGCAGCTGCAGTGCGAACCAGTATTTCCACGACGGCCAGTGGAAGGACATGGCCTGCCGCGACGAGACCATCGCGTACCGTCTGTCGCAGCAGGGCATTCCGTTCGGTCCGCCGGCGCGGTCCACGACCGTGCAGGTCTGCCGCACCGTGCACGGGCCGATCGTCGCCCGCGACGACGCGGCGGGGCTGGCGCGCAGCCTGCAGTACGCGATGTTCGGCCGCGAGATCGAGACGATCGAAGGCGTCGGCGCCTGGGCGCGAGTGCGCAGCTTCGACGAGTTCCGCGAAGCGGTCAGCAAAGTGACCTGGAACGAGAACGTCACCGTCGCCACGCGCGACGGTCACATCGGCTATTTCCATCCGGGGCTGTTCCCGCGCCGCAGCGCCGACACCGACATGCGCCTGCCGATCCCCGGCAGCGGCGCGTTCGACTTCGGCGCGCCGCTGGCGTTCGGCGAACTGCCGCACGCGATCGATCCACCGCAGGGCTATGTCGCCAACTGGAACAACAAGCCGGCCTACGGCTGGCTCGACGGCGAAGGTCTGGGCAGCACCTCGCGGCCCGGAGGGCCGGGCCAGCGCGTGACCAGCATCCAGGACAAGCTGGCGACGCGCAGCGACTGGACCTTCGCCGACCTGCGCGAGATCGACCGCCACCATGGCATCCGCGACCACCGTGCGCGCGAGTACCTGCCGCTGCTCGCCGCCTTCCGCGCCAGTGCTGGCGCGACGCTGGGCGACGTCGAACGCGCGCTGCTCGACACCGTTCTCGCCTGGGACGGCGTCGCCTTCGGGCCGGAGCAGGACATCGTCGCCGAGGACGCGCGCGACGGCGTCGCGCCGACGCTGTTCGCCGCGCTGGTCGATGCGCTGCGCGAGGAGCTGTTCGGCGCCCTGCGCAACCGCGTCATCGACCCGGGCGTACCGGACGCCGATCCGAACAACCCGGACCCCGAAGCCGGCCTGACCATCTTCGGCCGCCTCGCTGGCGTCGGCAGCCATGTCTTCGACCAGAGCGTGATGGACAACCTCGTGTTGCGCGCGCTCGATCCGCAGCACTCGGGCCTGGCGCTGCGCCGCGACTACCGCAATGGCCGCAGCCGCGACGAGGTGATGCGTGCCGCGCTGACGCGCGCGCTCGCGGCGCTGGCGGCAGCGTACAACGGCAGTGCGGCGCTGACCGTCGCCGACCTGGACAAGTGCCGGCGCATCCATCCGCGCTCGCAGCTGTGTTCGCTGACCGGCGTGATCGGACCGGGGTCCGACACGCTGCCGGGCACGAGCTGCGTGACGATGCCCTACGAGGATCGCGGCTCGTGGGTGCAGCGCGTCGGCTACGAGCCGGCCGATGACTGAGGCGGCGCGCCGCCACGACGTCATCGTCGTCGGCGCCGGTCACAACGGGCTGGTGTGCGCGGCCTATCTGGCGCGCGCCGGACGCCGGGTGCTGGTGCTGGAACGGCGCGATATCGTCGGCGGCGCTGCGGTCACCGAGGAGTTCGCGCCCGGCTATCGGGCCTCCACGGCGTCCTACCTCGTCTCGCTGCTGCTGCCGCAGGTCGAGCGCGAGCTGGAACTGCACAAGTACGGCTACCGCGTGCTGGCGCGCAATCCCTCGTCGTTCACGCCGCTGCCGGACGGCCGCAGCCTGCTGATGGGGCCGGACGCCGCGCTGAACCGGCGCGAGATCGCCAAGTTCTCGGTGCGCGATGCCGACGCGTATCCACGCTACGAGTCCTGGCTGACGCGCGTCGCCGAGGCGCTGGAACCGGCGCTCGAGGACATTCCGCCGGACCTGCTGCCGCTGCCGCCGCAGTGGCGCCGCCGCGGGCTGCGCAACCGGCTCGCCAACCTGCGCCGCGCGCTGAGGTTCCATCGCAGCCTGAAGCAACTCGGCGACGAACTGCCGCAGGCGCTGGAGCTGCTGACCGGCGCGGCGACGCCGATCCTGCAGCGCTGGTTCGAGTCCGACGCGCTCAAGGCCACGCTGGCCACCGATGCGATCATCGGCGCCTTCGCGCCGCCGTCGGCGCCGGGCACCGGCTACGTGCTGCTGCATCACGTGATGGGCACCGCCGGTGGCGCGCGTGGTGTCTGGGGCTATGTCGAAGGCGGCATGGGTGCGCTCACGCAGGCGATGCGCGCGGCGGCCGAGGCCGCCGGCGTGCAGATCCGCACCAACGCCGAGGTGGCGCAGATCGAGGTCCGCGGCGGCCGCGCCTGCGGCGTGCGGCTGGCGTCCGGCGAAGTGGTCGCGGCGGACATGGTCGTGTCGAACGCGACGCCGGAGATCACCTTTCTGCGCCTGCTCGGCGCGGATGCGCTGCCGGCGCCGTTCCGCGCGGCGGTGGCGCGCATCGACTATGCGAGCGCGTCGATGAAGATCAACCTGGCGCTGTCGGAGCTGCCGGATTTCACGTCGATGCCGGGCAAGTCCGCGGTCGGCGCGCAGCACCGCGGCACGATCCATATCAGCCCGACGCTCGAATACATCGAGGCCGCTTACGAGGACGCGCGCCGCGGTGCCCCCTCGCGCGCGCCGGTCGTCGAACTGACGCTGCCGACCTCGGTGGACACGACGCTCGCGCCGCCGGGTCATCACATCGCCCAGCTGTTCGTGCAGTACGCGCCGTATCGGCTGCGCGACGCGCGCTGGGACGACATCGCCGAGGCCTTCGCCGACACCTGCATCGACGCGGTGACGCGCCATGCGCCCAACTTCCGCGCGTCGGTGCTGCACCGGCAGGTGCTGTCGCCGCTGGAGCTGGAGCGGCGCTTCGCACTGACCGGCGGCAACATCTTTCACGGCGCGATGCCGCTGCATCAGCTGTTTGGCTTCCGCCCGGTGCCGGGCTGGAGCGACTACCGCACGCCGCTGCCGGGCCTGTTCCTGTGCGGTGCCGGCGCCCATCCCGGCGGCGGCGTCAGCGGCGCACCGGGCCGCAACGCCGCGCGCGTGATGCTCGGTGCCGGATAGTCGGCCGTTGCTACCGGCTGTCGGCTGGTGCCTGCCGCGTTGCGGTCGCCGGAGTGCAATCGGAGCACACACGCGACGAGTCGGTCGATGCAGGTTCTGGACAGCACCCTCGAACGGGCCTTGCTCAGTATCTACGATGCCAGCGGCCTGAGGGCCGGCGGGCTGCTGTCGGTGGCCGCATTGCAACGTGCCTGGGAGCGCACCGGCTTGCGCAACAGCGACTTCCGCGATGCCGTGCGCATCCTGCTGCGCCGCGGCCTGCTCGAGGTGCGCGACCGTCCCGACGCGATGGACGTCGTGCTGACCCCGGCCGGCGCGGCGCGCCTGCAGGCGGACGCATTCCGGCATCCCTCCGAGGCGCCGGACCTCGAGGACCTGCGCACGCTCGAAACGGCGCGCGCACGGGCGCACGCCCGGCGACAGGCCTGGGCCGGCGGCCGCCGCCGGCGCAACGATGATCAGCAGCCCGATGCCGGCCAGCTGCACTGAGGGCGGGGCGCAGGCCCGCGAGGCGGGCGATCGCCCGCTGGGGAGACATGATGGACAAGCGTAATGCGGCGTTGACGGCCCTGGTCGTCGATGATTCACGCACCATGCGCGAGATGGTTTCGGCCATGCTCGAAGCGCAGGGGATCGGTCATGTCGAGCAGGCCGAGGACGGCGTGTCGGCGTTCCGCGCCATCGACGGGCTGGAAAAACCGGTCGATCTGCTGTTCTGCGACCTGGCGATGCCCGGCGTCGATGGTGTCGAGACGCTGCGCGGGCTGGCGGCACGCAACATCGAGGCCGGTGTCGTGCTGCTGTCCGGCGTCGATCCCAAGCTGATCAAGACCGTCGCCGACATGGCCGAGCAGCTGGGCCTGCGCGTGCTCGGTTCGATCAGCAAGCCGTTCCGCGAGGACCAGATCGCCGAGGTCGTCGCCCAGTACCACCGCATCGTCGCGCCCAAGCGCGGACGCCCGGCGCTGACGATCACTGCACAGGAACTGGAAGCGGCGATCGACGACAACCGCATCGAGGTCTTCTACCAACCCAAGATCCGCGTCTCCGACAGTCAGGTCGCCGGCGTCGAGGCGCTGGTGCGCATGCGCCATCCGGCTTACGGACTGATCCAGCCGAGCGCGTTCATCGACATCGCCGAGGAGACGTCCAAGCGCATCACGCGGTTGACGCTGGCGGTGCTGCAGAAGGCGATCGCCCAGGCCGGCGAATGGCGTCGCGCCGGCCTCGAACTGGGTCTGGCGGTCAACGTCTCCACCCAGTCGCTGCGCCGCCTGGATCTGCCGGACATGGTCGAGGACATGGCATCCAAGGCCGGTGTCGATCACACCAGCATCACGATGGAAGTGACCGAGAGCCAGGTGATGGGCACCGCCGAGATCCTGCACATCCTGTCGCGTTTCCGCCTGCGCAACTTCAAGCTGTCGATCGACGACTTCGGCACCGGCCATTCGAGCCTCGCGCGGCTGCGGCGCCTGCCGTTCACCGAGCTCAAGATCGATCGCTCGTTCGTCGATGGCGCCGCCGACGATCCCGACCTGCAGTCGATCCTGACCAGCAGCATCGAACTGGGCAAGCGCCTGCGCATGACGGTGGTCGCCGAGGGCGTCGAGCGCTGGGCCGACTGGCGCCTGCTCGAACGTCTCGGCTGCGACCAGATCCAGGGCTACATCGCCTCGCTGCCGCTCGCCGCGGCCGACATTCCCGGCTTCGTCAGGCGCTGGACCGAACGCGCCGCCTGAGGCGCGCGCCTTCCGGCGTCTGCTAACCTCGCCGGCCTGTGCGCGGCCGTTCCGCGCTCGTGTCGGATCACGCCTCGCGAATGAACGCCAACGGCCACGTGCTCGGCTGGGAAACCTGGGCCCGCTTCAGGCGGACGACCGCGACCTTTCTGGCCTCGCCGGAAGGGCGCCGCTCGGTTGCGATGATGGGCGTACTGATCGCGTTTCTCGTGGTGATCAACGGCCTCAACGTGATCAACAGCTACGTCGGCCGCGACTTCATCTCGGCGATCGAGGGCCGCGACCGCGCCGGCTTCGTCCGCATGGCCTGGCTCTACGTCGGCGTGTTCGCGCTGTCCACCGTCGCCGCGGTCGTGTTCCGCTTCGTCGAGGAGCGGCTGGCGCTGCTGTGGCGGACCTGGCAGACCCATCACATCCTCGACCGCTATCTGGCGCAGCGCGCCTACTACCGCATCGAGGAATACGCGGATCTGCCCAACCCCGACCAGCGCATCGCCGAGGACATCCGCGCATTCACGACGACGACCCTGTCGTTCGCGCTGATGACGCTCAACGCGACGGTGACCATCGTCGCGTTCTCCGGCGTGCTCTGGTCGATCAGTCCGCGCCTGTTCGGCGTCGCCGTGCTGTACGCGCTGGTCGGATCGGCGCTGACCGTGCTGGTCGGACGGCGCCTGGTCGGACTCAACGTGCGCCAGCTCGACATGGAAGCGAACTTCCGCTCCGAGCTGCTGCGCGTGCGCGAGTACGCCGACGAGATCGCGCTGCTGCAGCGCGAACCGCACGTGCACAACCGCCTGCTGCGGCGCCTCGATGCCGTCGTCGCCAACACGCGGCGCATCATCGCCGTCAACCGCAACCTCGGCTTCTTCACCAACGGCTACAACTACCTGATCCAGATCATCCCGGCGCTGATCGTCGCGCCGCTGTTCATGCAGGGCGACGTGCCTTTCGGGGTGATCACGCAGTCGGCGATGGCGTTCTCGACGCTGATGGGCGCGTTCTCGCTGGCGGTCACGCAGTTCCAGTCGATCTCCGCCTATGCCGCGGTGATCGGCCGTCTCGGCCGGCTGACCGACGCGATCGCGCAGCCCTGCCCGGTACCGCGATCGGCGATCGAAACGGTCGAGCGTGATGGCTCGCTGGTGTACGAGAAGCTGACGCTGCGCCGCCCCGATGGCCGGTTGCTGCTGCGCGAACTCGATCTGGTCGTCGAGCCGGGCCGCCGCGTGCGCGTCAGCGGCGCCCATGGCCACGCCAAGGTCGCGCTGTTCCGTGCGACCGCGGGCCTGTCCTGCGAGGGCGAAGGGCGCATCCTGCGGCCCGGTGCGTCCTCGATGCTGTTCGTCCCCGAACTGCCGTACCTGCCGGCCGGCAGTCTGCGCGAACTGCTGCTCCACGAGAACGGCCACGAGACGCGCAGCGACGCCGAGATCCACCGCGTACTGCACGAGCTGCAACTCGATGTCGTGCTGGCGCAGGCCGGCGGGCTCGACGTCGAGCGCGACTGGGGCGCGGAGCTCGGCGTCAGCGAGCAGGCCGGCCTGGTGGTGGCGCGCGTGCTGCTCGCCCGTCCCCAGTTTGCGTTCTTCGATCGCATGAGCGTGGCGATGGACGGCGCGCAGATGGCGCGCAGCCTGCGGCTGCTCGGCCGTCAGGGCATCGGCTATCTGGTGCTCGCCAAGCCGGACGAGGCGCCGGGACTGTTCGACGCCGCGCTGGACATCGCCGCCGACGGCAGCTGGACCTGGACCCTGCTCACGCCGGCGCCGGTCCCAGCGTGACGACGAGACGGTGCCGCGCGCCGTCGTCGGCGAGATCGATCGCCACCGCACCGGCGCGCGGCGTCAGCGGCGCGCCGTCCAGGGTCGCGGCGATCACCGCAGCGCTGCAGCGCTGCGGATTCTCCACCTCGATCGCATAGCGCGACGACAGGCCGGGTGGCTGGTAGTCGATGCGGTAGCCGGCCCATTCGTCGGGCACGCAGGGCGCTAGCCGCAGCCGGCGACCGTCGATGACGCGCAGGCCCAGCACCGACTCCACCGCGACGCGCCAGGCCCAGCCGGCCGAGCCGGTGTACCAGGTCCAGCCACCGCGGCCGACATGCGGGTCGGCGCCGTAGATGTCCGCGGCGATCACGTAGGGCTCGACCTGGTAGCGATCCAGCGCCTGCGCATCGCGCGTGTGCCAGGCCGGGCCGAGCATCGCCAGCCAGCGTGCCGCACGCGCGCGCCATCCCAGTTGCGCCGCCGCGGCCACGACCCAGCAGGCGGCGTGCGTGTACTGTCCGCCGTTCTCGCGCACGCCGGCGACATAGCCCTTGATGTAGCCGGGGTCGTGCGGCAGATCGACGAAGGGCGGGGTCAGCAGGCGGATCAGGCCGTGGTCTTCATCGACCAGTTGCGCCGCGGCGGCCTGCATCGCCTGCACCGCCCGCCCGGGCGGCGCCGCGCCGGACAGCACCGCCCAGGCCTGCGCCAGACCGTCGATGCGGCACTCCGGATTTTCCTTCGTGCCCAGCGGCGCACCGTCGTCGAAGTAGGCACGCCGGTACCAGGCGCCGTCCCAGCCGGCGTCGTTGAGCGCGTCGTGCAGCGCTGTGCGGTAGGTGGCGTAGCGCGTCGCGCGCGCCGCGTCGCCGCGCTGCTGCGCGAGTGCGATGAACGGTGCCAGCAGGTCGTAGAGGAAGAAGCCCAGCCAGACGCTCTCGCCACGACCCTCGCGGCCGATGCGGTTCATGCCGTCGTTCCAGTCGCCGGTGCCCATCAGCGGCAGGCCGTGCGCGCCGCGCGTCAGCGAGCGGTCGATGGCGCGGCAGCAGTGCTCGTAAAGCGTCGCCGACGCGTCGGTGAACGCGGGCTGCAGGTAGTTCTCCTCCTGGTCCGGCGCCAGCTGCGGCCCCTGCAGGAAGGGCAGCGGCTCGTCATAGATCGTGGCGTCGCCGGTGTCGCGCACATAGCGGTCGGTGACATACGGCAGCCACAGCAGGTCGTCGGCAAAGCGCGTGCGCACGCCGCGGATCACCGGCGCGTCGTGCCACCAGTGCAGCACGTCGCCTTCGACGAACTGGCGCTGCGCGTGCAGCAGGATCTGCGCGCGCGTGCGTTGCGGCCACAGCAGCGAAAAATTGCCGGCGTCCTGCAGTTGGTCGCGGAAGCCGTAGGCACCGCTGGACTGGTAGTACGCGCTGCGCGCCCAGAGCCGGCAGGCGAGCGCCTGGTACGGCAGCCAGCCGTTGACCATCGCATCGATCTCGGGTGAAGGCGTCGCGACGCGCAGCCCGTCGAGGCTGTCGCGCCAGAACTGCCGCACTTCGTCGAGCGCGGCGTCGATGCGCTGCTGGGTCGCATGGCGTGCGATCAGCCGCTCAAGCTCGTCCGCACTCGTCGCTTCGCCGAGCATGAACGTGACGATGGCGGTCGCGCCGGGTGCGAGCGTGATCGTGCGGCGCAGCGCGAAGCAGGGGTCGAGGTTGTCGCCGCTGCGGCCATCGAGTGCGTCGCGCTCGACCGCCGCAGGGTTGCGGCTGCTGCGGTTCGGGCCGATGAAGCTGCGCCGGTCGCAGCCGTGACCCGCCGCGTCGCCACCGACCGCGGCGGCGAACGCGATGCCGTCGGCGAAGTCGCCCGGCAACTCGCAGCGCGCGCACAGCGCTTGGCCGTTCACCCAGCTGCGGACCGGTCGCTGCCCATCGGGCAGCGTGCCGAGCACCAGACGCTGGTAGCCGACGACCGCCAGGCTGCGGACGTCGGCGCCCTCGTTGCGCAGTTGCAGGCGCACGAACTTGACCGGGTCGTGGCGCGCGACGAACACGGTCGTCGTCTGTGCAATGCCGTGCGCGGTGCAGTGGTAGCGGGAGTAGCCGAAGCCATGCACCGCCTCGTAGGCGACCGGCGCCGGCGTGGGGCCGGGCAGCGCCGACCAGAACTGCCCCGTGTCCAGATCGCGCAGATAGAACGCCTCGTCGTGCGGGTCGCAGACCGGATCGGCCGACCAGGGCGTCAGCCGGTTCTGCTGGCTGTTGCGGCTCCAGGTGCAGCCGGCGCCGGCCTCGCTGGCGAGGGTGCCGAAGCGCTCGTTGGCGATCACGTTGATCCACGGCATCGGCGGCCGCGCCGGCGCATCGCCGAGCCACGGCAGCTCGATGCGGTACTCA
The DNA here is from genome assembly GCF_040066175.1 of Fontimonas sp. SYSU GA230001. Classification (NCBI taxonomy): domain Bacteria; kingdom Pseudomonadati; phylum Pseudomonadota; class Gammaproteobacteria; order Nevskiales; family Nevskiaceae; genus Fontimonas; species Fontimonas sp. SYSU GA230001. The sequence goes on along the minus strand of NZ_JBEAAM010000007.1, from coordinate 27,618 downwards.
CGGCCGTCTGCCGTGAAGCCATGGGTGAGCGGCGGCGCTGGGCGACGCGCGGGCTCGGGCGTGTGCGCGAACGGCTGCGCGCCGTGCCCCGCTGCGCGCCGTGCCGCGGCCTCCGCATCGTCGGCGATGCCGAGCAGGAAGCCGAGCTCGCGCGTCTCGCCCGGCGCGAGCGTGAGCTGCGTGCGCAGCGCGAACAGCGGATCGAGCACGTTGCCGACGGTGCCGCGCATGTCCATTGCCGGGTGTGCGACGCTGCGCCCGCGGCCGATGAAGCGTGCGCGGTCGGTTTCCCAGGCCTCGGCCGATGCGCCGGTCAGCGCGTGGAAGATCGTCGGCCAGCGTTCGTCGCTGCCGCGCGGCCGGCGCGTGGCGGTGAGCAGACCGCGTGCGGGATCGCTGGCGGTCTGCACGAACAGCTTGAGAAAGCAGGGGTGGTTCAGATCCGCCTGCGGATGGGCCAGCGCGATCTCGATGCAGCTGGTGATCTCGATGCGTCGCGTCCGGCCGGACGGGTTGCTCAGGCTGAGCCACCGGATCTCGACATCGTCCTGCGCATCCACACGCACGCCCATGCGGCTGTCGATGCCGTGCATGCAGCGGACGTAGAGGACCTCGTCTGCGGTGCGCTCGCAGCGGAAGTGCGCGTTCGCTTGTGCGTCATGCCCGCGCAGGCGGGCATCCAGCGCGAGGCCCGAGGTCTGGAGTCCCGCGTTCGCGCGAATGACGGTTTCGTCCGGCACTGGCTGTAAGCCTGCCGACCACAGCGCGCCGGAGTCGAGGTCGCGCAGGTAGATGAAGAAGCCGTGGGCGTCCTCGACCGCATCGGCCGGCCAGCGGTTGAGCGCGATCCAGTCCCAGGTCGAGCGCCCGCTGCCGTTGGCCGTCAGCGTGACGCGATAGCGGCCGGTGCCCAGTTCGTGACGTGATGGCGTGGTCATCGTGAGGTGCGGATATGCAGGCACAGCGGTGTTGTGACGCGGTCGATGGTGACCGATGTGCCGTCATGAATGACAGTCGTTTCGTCATCGACTTCGACCGTAACGATCGTCCCGGTCAGCGGGGGGCGCAGCACGATCCTGCCGGCGACGCCGGGCTGCAGCTCGAACCGCGTCGTCGCCGAATCGAGCCGGCGCAGCGTGTAGTGAAGCGTGCCGCGGGTCGTCGGCAGGTCGTGCACGCGCACACCCTCGCCGGCGAGCCAGTCGGCGTCGAGGCCTGCCGCGAGGATCAGCGCATCCTGCGTTCCGCTCTCGTAGGCGAACAGGCTGCGCAGCGCGAGCACGTACTCGGCGGCAATCCAGGTGTGCGGCAGGTCGCCGAGATGTCCGGGCGTGCGCGGGTCGCGCCAGGCGATCTCCGGCCACTGGTTCCACGCCGGCGGGCGGCGATCGGCGAGCAGAAAGCGCAGCAGGTCCAGGGCCGCGTCGCGCCACCCCAGGCGCAGCAGCGCGCCGACGATGCGGATCTCGTACGGCGAGTAGTTCACCCAGTCTGTCTCGTTGCGGCGCTTGCTCCGCCAGTCGTCGAGATAGCGCGTGTAGGTGCGCTCGACCGCGGTACGGTCCAGTTGCGGCGGCAGGTCGAGCAGCGTGATGAGCTGTGCGGTCGCCGTCGGATCGAAGTCGGCCCACTCGACGCTGCCGGGGATGTAGTCGAGTGACTGGCGTGCGCGCGTCGCGGCGATCGACGCGAACAGCGCATCGGCGATGCGCCGCTGCAGGTCGTCACAGCGCTGCGCGAGTTCGCTGCGGTGGTGCAGGCGAGCGAGCGCCGCCATGTCGCGGAGGCCGCGCACCGCCCAGGCATCGTCCCAGTAGGCATGCACCGGCTGCGCCAGATAGCCCTCGTGGCTGACCGACACCGGCAGCAGACCGCTGTCGTCGAGCAGGCCACCGATGCGGTTCACGGTACGTTCGATCGACGGCCACAGGCGGTCGAGCAGTGCCGGGTCCGGCGCGAACCGTTGATGATCGGCAATCAGCGCCAGCCACTGCCCGTGACTGTCGTGTTCGACCAGCGGATCCGCGCCTCGGCTGTCAACGCAACACGGCACGAAGCCGTCCGCGCGCACATGGGGCGCATACCAGCGGATGAAGGCGCCGACGGCATCGGTCTGCTTCATCCGCAGCAGCGCGGCCGCCATCACCGCGCCGTCACGTATCCAGGATCGGCGATACCGACGCGGCCCCGGCTGCAGCGCCGCGCCGTCGCGTGTCGCCAGGATGTGCGCGGTCGCGGTCCACGCGGCACGCATCGCGTCCATCGCATCGCCGCCAGCCGCGAGCATCGAGGTCGGCACCACGCAGGCCCAGTCGAACGCAGGTTCGGCCGCGTCGGCGAGCTGTTCTGGCGCGGATGCCGCTGACAGCAGGACCTCGTCGTGCGCGCCGGCGTCGGCCTTCATCTCGAACGCGAGCGCGCCGGTCGCATACCCCTCGGGATCGTCGGCCTGCCAGGCCTCGTCGTTGCCACGGAGGCGGGAATCCAGTTGTACCGCCGAAGGCGGTGTTCCGTCCGCGGCGCGCCACGCACCCGCCCGTGCCGTGCGACTCAGCGGCCGCACGACGCCACGTCCGTCGATGTGCAGCGTGTCGCCGTCCCATGCGAGACGGTGAATCGGACGCAGGCCGCCGAGTTCGCCGTGCTGCTGCCACGGCGGCGTGATCTGGAACGGCCGGATCAGCAGAAACAGCCGCGCCGCCAGCCGACGGTTGCCGCGATTGGTCAGCCGATAGCGCAGCCGCAGCGTGCCGGACGCGGTGGCCTCCGCGGCGATGCGCAGCGTCCAAGCCGACGTCTCCCAGCGCACCGACGGCTGCGGCATCCAGCCGTCCTGCAGCGCCGGATGTGCGTCCACATCCGCCCAGGTGTGGAGCCGACCGTTCACCGACAGCAACGGCTCGATCAGCGCGCTGCCGGGCGCGAACTCGAAGCGCCCATCCTGGTCGATCAGCACCTGCGCGCCCGAGTGCGGTGTGCCGACCGGTGTCCACAGGCATTGCTCGCGCAGCAGCCAGCGCGGCAGAGCGCCGCGTGGCTCCGCCGCGGCGACGTGCTGCCAGTAAGCCTCCGGCGAGCGCGAGAAGGTGAAGTTCTGCAGCCGCACGCGCGCGCCGACGTCCGCATCGCGCAGTTCGAGGCGCAGATAGCGGAACTTCGCGTCCGGCAGCGCGACGTAGCTGCGCGGGCCGCCCGCGCGATCGGTGGCATAACGCGTCGTCCAGCGCCGGCCGGTGTTCGACGTACGGATGCGAAAGCCCGTGGACGGCGCCGCTTCCTCCCATTCGATGACCACGCCGCCGAAGTCCCGCACCCGCTGCGTGTCCAGCTGCAGCCAGGGCGACGCATCGTGCACCTGCGGCTTCCAGCCGACGTGCGTCAGTGCCTGCGCGGCCTCGCGGCCGGGTCGGGCACTCGATGCGTCGGCGAGCACGGGGCCGCCCGTGTCGTCGGCGATCAGCCGCAGATCGCCGATCTCCAGCCAGCCGCGCCCGCCGTCGCCGCCGGTGGCGACGAGCGCAAATTCGATCGCGCCCAGCTCCACGAGCGCACCGTCATGCGACGGCCCCCATGCGAACTCGATCCGCCGGCTCGGAATCTCGTAGCGCCGCCAGCGCGCCGATGCCGCGAGCGGACGGATCACATGTCGCCAGACATTGCGGCCCGAGGCATCGACCAGCTTGACCTCGAGATCCTGCGCTGCGGTTTCGCCGCGCAGGCGGAAGTGCACCGTCCACGACGCCGGCAGGCGCGCCCGCAGCGGTTTGCGCGCGACGACGAAACCGCTGCCGCCGTGATAATCGATGTCGAGCCGGAGCACGGCGCCGCGCCGCGAGGCCACGGCCGACAGTCGCAGCTCGGCCTGCCCGGACACGGCGGTCTCCCAGTGCTGCGCGCTGACCTGCAGTGCGCAGCCTGCGTCGAGTGCGAAATGGGATGGATTCATCGGTTTCCAGTCTGCTGCTCATGCTCGCGGAAGTCGATGCGCCGGTGCGGCGCGTTTGACGCCTGGACGCGACTCTGCTCAGCTTCGGTCGCCCATTGGCGGCAGGGGGAAAGGGAATGGACCTGTGGATCGGCGCCGGACTCGCGCTCACGGTCGGCCTGTCGGCATCGTGGATCGGGCTGGACCGCGACCGCGCGCTAGACTGCCGCCCTCTCATGCCTCCATCCGGATCCGACCGATGTTCCTGCGCGCCAACCGCGTTGCCGTCCCCCGCGACCTGACCCGCGTCACCACCTACGACCCGCGCCGCGAGACCGCGCCGACCGAGGTCGGCCTCAAGGCCAATGCCACCGACCGCATCTGGAAGGCCGTCGAGGCGATGTACCGCAGCGGCCTGCACCCGGGCATCGCGCTGACGGTGCGCCGTCACGGCAAGGTGATCCTCGACCGCGCGATCGGCCACGCGCGCGGCAACGCCCCGGGCGAGGACGAGCATGACCCGCAACTGCTGACGCCGGACACGCCGGTCTGCCTGTTCTCGGCGTCCAAGGCCGTCAGCGCGATACTGATCCACAAGCTCGCCGAGCAGGGCAGGCTGAGCCTGGACGATCGCGTCGCTGATTACCTGCCCGAGTACGGCAACCACGGCAAGGAGAACACGACGCTGCGCCAGCTGCTCGCGCACCGCGGCGGCATTCCAGAGGTGCCGCTGAAGCACGTCGATCCGATGCTGCTCAACGACTACGACATCATCCTGAAGCTGCTCTGCGCAGCGCGGCCCAACGCCGCGCACGGCCGCCAGCAGTCTTACCACGCCGTCACTGCCGGCTACATCGCCGGTGAAGTCGCGCAGCGCGTCAGCGGCCGTTCGCTGCCGGATCTGCTGCGCACCGAACTGGCCGAACCGCTGGGCTGCACCTATTTCCGCTACGGCCTCGCGCCCGAGCAGCGCGCCACCGCCGCCCTCAACGCCTTCACCGGCCCGCGCCTGCCGGCGCCGCTGGCCTACATCGCGCGCCGCGCGCTCTACGTCGATTTCGACGAACTCGCCGCGCTGTCGAACGATGAACGCTTCATGGACGCCGTCGTGCCGGCCGCGAACATCTACTCCACCGCCGACGAGTCCTGCCGCTTCTACCAGATGCTGCTCGACGGTGGCGTCTGGGAAGGCAAGCAGGTGTTCAAGCCGGAAACCATCGCCGAGGCCGTGCGCCCGGCCGGCCCGATCCAGCTCGACCGCACGCTGATGGTGCCGGTGCGTTTCTCACCGGCCTTCGTGCTCGGCGAAAAACCCTTCGGCCTCTACGGCGCCAACTGCCCCCACGCGTTCGGCCACCTCGGCTTCCTCAACATCGTCTGCTGGGCCGACCCGGATCGCGACATCTCCGTGGCGCTGCTCAACACCGGCAAGACCATCGCGCCGGACAGCCTGCTGGGGCTGGGGCGTGTCATTGCGACGATCGGGCGGGCATGTCCGCGGGTCAGGCAGTAGCGGGTTGTCCACGGCGAACGGCCCGGATTTTCCGGAGGCTCGTCCTCTTGAGAGGAATGAGCGATGCGGAAGTCACCGAAGTATTCACCTGAGGTTCGGGAGCGAGCGGTCTGGCCGCGCTGCCGCTGGCAGCGTGACTCAAGCCCAAGAGCCTCCGAGATTCTCGGGGCGGCTCGATCCCTGTCGCGTCGGTCGGTTACCCATTGCCGGGATGGCGCGCGCGGGCGGCGCGGCGTATTTTCTGCTTCGCCCGCCGCCGGTCAGGCGCGTGTCAATCGGGTCGGGTCGGCTGCGGCATCGGGCCGTGCGTCGGCGGCAGGTCGGCCGCGTTCGTACCATGGCTTGCTGGCGTTGACGATCTTCACCACCGACAGCATCACCGGCACTTCGATCAGCACGCCGACGACGGTGGCCAGCGCCGCGCCGGAGTCGAAGCCGAACAGGCTGATCGCGGCCGCCACGGCCAGCTCGAAGAAGTTGCTGGCACCGATCAGGGCCGACGGGCCGGCGACGCAGTGCGCCTCGCCGCTGGCACGGTTGAGCAGGTAGGCCAGCCCGGAGTTGAAATAGACCTGGATCAGGATCGGCACCGCGAGCAGGCCGATCACCAGCGGCTGCTTGAGGATCTGCTCGCCCTGGAAGCCGAACAGCAGCACCAGCGTCGTCAGCAGCGCGAGCAGCGATAGCGGCTGCAGCACCTTCAGGCTCCCGGCCAGCGCGGCTTCGCCGCCGCGGGCGAGCAGGGCACGCCGCAGCACCTGCGCGAAAATCACCGGGGCGACGATGTAGAGCGCCACCGACAGCATGAGGGTGTCCCAGGGCACGGTGATCGCCGACAGGCCGAGCAGCAGGCCGACGATCGGCGCGAACGCGAACACCATGATCGTGTCGTTGAGCGCGACCTGGGTGAGCGTGAAATGCGGTTCGCCCTTCGACAGGTTGCTCCACACGAACACCATTGCCGTGCACGGCGCCGCCGCCAGCAGGATCAGGCCGGCGATGTACGACGGGATCTGCTCGGCCGGCAGGAAGGGCTTGAACAGGTAGCCGATGAACAGCCAGCCGAGCGCCGCCATCGAGAACGGCTTGACCGCCCAGTTGATGAACAGGGTCACGCCGATGCCGCGCCAGTGCTCGCGCACGCGGTGCAGGGCACCGAAGTCGATCTTCACCAGCATCGGAATGATCATCAGCCAGATCAGCGCCGCGACCGGCAGGTTCACCCTGGCGATCTCGGCCGTGCCGATCGCATGGAAGACGCCGGGCAGGCTGTGTCCCAGGACGATGCCGACGACGATGCAGGCGGCGACCCAGAGGGTCAGATAACGTTCGAAGACGGACATGGAAGGCTTCCGTGTGCAGTGCCGGAGCCACCGGCCCCGCGGCGAGGGTTACGGCTGGGGCTCAGCGCTGTCCGATCTGATGCGCGCGCTGCTGCAGCGCCATGCGATCCAGCTTGTCGAAGGGCAGCTCGGCGAACAGCTCGATGCGCGTGCGCATCGCGCGCAGCGTGTCGCGGAACGCCTTGCGCCGCGTCGCGATGTCGCCTTCGACCGCGGCGGGATCGGGCAGGCCCCAGTGCGCGGTGACGGGATGGCCGGGCCAGATCGGGCAGGTTTCGTTGGCGGCGTTGTCGCAGACGGTGAACACGAAATCCATCTGCGGTGCGTCGGCCGCGCCGAACTCGTCCCAGGACTTGCTGCGCAGCTCGGCGGTCGGGATGCCCAGATCGGCGAGCGTCTCCAGCGCCAGCGGATGCACCTGGCCCTTGGGCTGGCTGCCGGCACTGTAGGCGGTGAACTTGCCCTTGGTTCCGGGCAGGTGATTCATCAACGCCTCGGCCAGGATCGAGCGCGCCGAGTTGCCGGTGCACAGGAACAGCACGTTGTACTTGCGATGGGACATCGGGAGACTCCTATTGCTCCAGTGTGGCCGCGGCAGCGGCCGAAGTGATGCCGCAGGGCTCGCCGCCGCAGCAGTTCTCGGTGAGGTAGGCGACCAGCTCGTTCATGGCCTTGAAGTCGGCGCTGTAATGGACGAAACGCCCGTCCTGGCGCGCCCTGAGCAGGCCGGCGTGCGTCAGCTCCTTGAGATGGAACGACAGCGTGGCGGGCGCGATCTTCAGCTTCGTGCCGATGTCGCCCGCGCACAGGCCCTCGGGCCCGCGGCGCACCAGCAGGCGGAACACCGCCAGCCGCGAGGCGTGCGCGAGCGCGGTGAGCCGCAGGATCGCCGTTTCGGATTTCATATTTCGAATAATATCGAAATGATCATGACGGCGCCACCGGGTCGTGCCGGACGCTGCCATGCGGCGCAGGTGCAGCGGCGGGTGACGAGCGCGCGACACCGACTGACCCAGATCAACGACGGTTGCGGCGGCGCGCGCTGAGATGGTGACAACGTCCTGCCCGGTGAGGCGAATATGAAAGCCAATGTCGGATCGGTGGATCGGATCGTGCGCGCGGTGGCCGGCGTGGCCCTGATCGCCTGGGCGCTGCTCGGCGGGCCGCTGTGGGCCTGGATCGGCGTCGTGCCGCTCGCCACGGCGGTGTTCCGCTTCTGCCCGGCGTACACGCTGTTCGGCTTCAGCAGCTGTCCGATGGACGAGGGCAAGTCCTAGCGAGCCCGGTGCAGCCCAGCGGCGCGGTCTGCGCGCCGGCGCTGCGTTGCGGTGCCGCGCTAGAGACGGAAGTCGAAGTCCGCTTCCGGCTTGCGACCGCAGATGATGTCGGCGACGGCTTGGCCGGAGCCGCAGGCGTGGGTCCAGCCGAGCGTGCCGTGGCCGGTGTTGAGGAACAGCCCCCGCAGGTGGCTGCGGCCGATGCAGGGCAGGTTCGACGGCGTGGCCGGGCGCAAGCCGCACCAGTAGCTGGCCTGCGTGACATCCCCGGCGCCGGGGAACAGTTCCTGTGCGCGCCGCAGCAGCAGGGCGCAGCGCGCGGGATCGAGCGCGCGGCTCCAGTTGCCGACTTCCGCCATGCCGGCGACACGCAGCCGATCCCCCAGCCGCGAGAACACGATCTTGTGCTCGTCGTCGATCAGCGCCGTTTCGTAGGCGGCTTCGGCTGAGGCCACCGGCAGCGTCAGCGAGTAACCCTTGGCCGGCTGGATCGGCAGACGCAGGCCGAGTCGGCGCGCGATGCCGGCGCTGTGACTGCCCAGGGCGAGCACGTAGGCATCCGCTTGCAGGCGCTGGAAGCGGCCTTCGTCATCGATCAGCTCGGCGTGCGCGACGCGCCCGCCATCGGCATGTAGTGCCGTGATCCGGTGATTCATCAGGAAGCGTACCCCGGCCGCCGCGCAGCGCTGCGCCAGCTCGCGCGTGAAGATCTGCGCATCGCCGGATTCGTCACCCGGGGTGTAGGTTGCACCGCACAGCCGGTCGCGGATGTTGCGCAGGGCCGGCTCGATGCGGACCGCCTCGTCGGGGCCGAGGATGCGGCGCTCACAGCCGAGCGCGGTCATGACGCGCGCCGCTTCGACCGCCGCTTCGAACTCGCCGGCGTGGGTGTAGATGTGCAGGATGCCGCACGCGCGCTGCTGGTACCGCAGCCCGGTTTCGGCGCGCAGCGCCTGCAGCGCGGCGCGGCTGTACAGGCCCAGGTTCACGAGCTGGCGGACGTTGTGCCGGGTGCGCCCGGGCAGACATTCGCGCAGGAAGCGCAGGCCCCACCACCACAGCTGCGGATCGGCGCTCGGACACCAGCGGATCGGCGATTCGCCATGCAGCAGCCAGGCGAGGATCTTGCGCGGCGCGCGCGGATTCGCCCAGGGTTCGGCGTGGCTGACCGAGAGCTGGCCGCCGTTGGCGAAGCTCGTTTCCGCCGCGACCTGCGCCTGCCGGTCGACCACCGTGACCTCGCAGCCGAGCCGGCTCAGGTAATAGGCCGTGGTGACGCCGACGACGCCGGCGCCGAGCACGGCGACTTTCATCGGACCTGGCCCGCGCGGTTTGCCGGCGATAGCGGCCGACTATGGCGATTCGTCAAAGATTTCATTTTCGTTGCGTGACTGATTTCTCTAGCATTCTCGTGGCGCGGCAACGCCCCCCTCCCTCGCCGCGCTGCACTGGAACCGACGCCCCCACGCGGTTCCAGTCCCCTCGGCGGGCGGGCGGTCCACGACCGTCCGCCCCGCCGCTTGCCCGGATCAGGTTCCGGCATCCGCGCGCTGCAGCGCCTGTGCCTGTTCCGCGGCGTGTCTGGCGACCGAGCCGCGCAGCTGCTGGATATTCTCGCGCAGGATGTCGGCGACGAGTTCATCGGTGCGCGGGTCCTTGAGCACCTCCTCGACCACGCGCAGCCCGGCGTCGATCACCGACTGGACGATGTCGTCGTAGAACGGCAGCCGCGACAGGCGCCCGGTCTGCCGGTCCTGGCGCAGCTTCTCGAGGATCATCGCGCGCAGCTCAGTCTGGTTCTCGGCGAGCGCGCGCGAGATGTTGCGCGTGTACGTGCCCTTGGCGAGCACGGCCGAAACCTCGTCGAGCACCGCGACGGTCACCGCGCCGCTGATCGACTCGACGATGGTGTCGCGGAAGCGGTTGACCAACAGGTAGGTGAAGTCTTCGCCGAGCGCGCGGTCCGCCGCCGCGCCGAAGCGCCCCAGCAGTACGACGATGCGGATGATGCGGAACAGGCGGAAGCCGCGGATCGCGGGGTGCGCGACCGGGATCATGCCGAGGATCTCGTACCAGTTGCGCACCACGAAGTCTGCCTTCCAGTTCGCCGCACGCCAGCGCCAGACGAACTCCAGCGCGAAGATCGCACAGATCACCATGTCGGCGCGCAGGATGTCGGCGCGCTCGGCTTCGGTGACCGGCCCCCAGGATTCGTAGGCGAGCAGGCCGATCGACAGCAGCGCCAGCGCCAGCATGAGCCAGTCGATCGGATGGATCCGCTGCAGGCGGTGCAGGACGGTGGCGGCAGTCATAGGAAAAATATACCCGGTGTGCGGCATACCCCCTATCTAGGGGGAATCAATGCCGACTCGGTCGATGTAAGACTGCACCTACGCAATGACCGATATTGGCTGGATGTCTGGGGGTGGGGGACGGGTTGACGCAGACGGGCACCAGCCCGCGCATCAAGCCGTGTAGTGGGGGCGGCGTCCTCGGATGTCGTCATGTGGTGGTGGGTTCTCCGGCCGGGAAGGTTTGCGCGGAATCAGGCAGTCGGTTGCTGGGGGCGCCGCCTGCATCGCCCTCGTCCGGGTCCAGCCGATCGAGGCATTCCGCGCAAGCCGGTGGCAGCGTTTCGTGTCGAGGCGACGTCACCCCGGCCGGGGGTCTTTCGGCGGGACATCCGGTTTCATCTCAGTCGATCACCCCATCCCTGGATCGGCAGGCCTGTCCACTGCAGTGACGCCTAAGCAACGAGGCTGTGAACCAGGCCGACCAGCAGACTGGCGCCGATCAGCGGGATCACGCCGAGTCTGAAGCGGAACAGCGCGATGGCCGCAGCAGTGAAGATCAGCAAGGAGACGAAGTCCGGCGGCTGGCTCAATCCCCGTGGCCAGAACACGTGCCAGGCGAAGAACACGGCGAGGTTGACGATGACGCCGACGACCGCCGCGGTGATCGCGGTCAGCGGCGCGGTGTAGTGCAGCTTGCCGTGCGTGGTTTCGACCAGCGGCGCGCCGGCGAGGATGAAGACGAAGGACGGCAGGAAGGTGAAGAACGTGGCGACGCAGGCGCCGGCGATGCCGGCGAGCAGCGGCGCCTCGGTCACCGCCTGCGACACGCCGCCGAGGAAGCCGACGAAGGACACGATCATGATCAGCGGCCCCGGTGTCGATTCGCCGAGTGCCAGGCCGTCGATCATCTGCGGCGCGCTCAGCCAGGCGTGCTGTTCGACCGCGCCCTGGTAAACGTAGGGCAGCACGGCGTAGGCGCCGCCGAAGGTCAGCAACGCGGCCTTGGTGAAGAACCAGCCCATCTGCGTGAGCGCACCGTGCCAGCCGAAGGCATCGTACAGCGTCCATTCGACCAGTCCCCATAGCAGCAAGCCAGCTGCAGCGACGAGAGCCAGGTGTTTCGGCGAGAAGCGCGTGTGCGGCGCAAGCGGCGTGTCGTCGTCGATGACGGCCGGCCGGTGCGGTCCAGATTTCTGGCCGTGTCCGCCGCTGTTGGAAAAGAGCCTGGGCGCGACGCGGCCGCCGATCGCGCCGGTCAGACCCGCACCGAGCACGATGTATGGGAAAGAGACCGAGAGCGCGAAGATCGCGACGAAGGCCGCGGCGGCGATGGTCCACAGTGCGGGGTTCTTCAGCGTGCGACTGCCGATGCGGTGCGCCGCCTGCAGCACGATGGCGACGACCGCCGGCTTGATGCCGTAGAACGCGCCGGCGATCCACGGCACCGAGCCGTAGACGACGTAGATCCACGACAGCGCGATGAGCAGCAGCAGCGACGGCAGCGCGAACAGCGCGCCGGCGACGATGCCGCCCCAGGTCCGGTGCAGCAGCCAGCCGATGTAGGTGGCGAGCTGCTGCGCCTCGGGTCCCGGCAGCAGCATGCAGTAGTTGAGTGCGTGCAGGAACCGGCTTTCGGAGATCCAGCGCTTGCGGTCCACCAGGTCGGCGTGCATCAGCGCGATCTGGCCCGCGGGGCCGCCGAAGCTGATGCAGCCCAGCTTCAGCCAGTAGGCGCAGGCTTCGCGCCGGGACGGCACGGCGGGGCGGTCGGATGACGAGGTGTGCGGCGTTTCCAAGGCAAGCTCCTGCGGGATCGAAGACCCAAGTCAGGAGCAGAACTTGGACGCTCGCGCGTCTTGGAGGGGCGGGGAGTCTGCTCGCGTCCCCGCGTGCGTCCGGATTATAGAGGTGCGGCCGGCCGGGATGAACGGTGCATGCGCCGCGGCCGCGACTTCTCCGGTCTGCGCGGCGCTGCTCTGGCGGGTGTTCCGAACAGCGCGTGCTCCAGCTCGACCAGCGCCGTTTCGAGGTGGTCGAGCAGTCGCTGCACGCTCGGCAGCGTGCGGCGGCACGCGATCAGGCCGAAATCGACCGCATCGTGGCGGCTGATCAGCGTGATGTTGAGCGCCATCGTATCGACCACGACCGAGGCCGGGTACATGCCGTCGAGTTCGCAGCCCTGCCAGTACATCGGCTGGCGCGGGCCCGGCACGTGCGAGATCACCAGGTTGGCGACGAAATGCTTCGGATCGAGGCCGAGCAGCCAGGTCAGCGCGCCGGGCAGCAGCTGCGCGACGCTGTACGCCTGCAGCTGCGCCGGCGACATCTCGCGGAAGCGCGCCTTGTTGTAGTCCATGCAGCCCTTGACCAGCCGCAGGCGCTCGACCGGATCGGCGACGTTCGTGCCGAGATTGGCCAGTGCGAACGCGATCTCGTTGCCAGTGGTGCCGTCGTCCTGGCGCACGGATACCGGCACGATCGCCACCAGCGATTCGTCCGGCAGCGCGCCGAGGTCGGCGAGGTACCGTCGCAGCGCGCCGCCGCACATCGCCAGCGCCACGTCGTTGAGCGTACCGTCGATCTTCTGCGCGACCGCACGCATGCGCGCCGTCGGGTAGGACTGCGCGGCGAAGCGCCGCGACGCGGTGACGCTCTGGTTGAGGATGCAGCGCGGCGCCTGCACGCTGGTGGCGAGGTACGGGTGGTGGGCGCGGTAATCGTCCCAGGTATGGCGCAGCTGCCTGACGAAGGTCGGTGTGGCCTTGACCGCGTTGCGTGCGAGGCTCGCCAGCAGGCCCATCGGCCCGACCACTGCCGGCGCGGGCACCGCCAGCGTCGCGTCGGAGCGGCGCGTCTGGATTTCCCAGGGTGCGGGCATGGTCTTCGATTGCTCGCGGTCGGGCGACATCGACTTCATGAACAGGCGCAGCGCGGCGACGCCATCGACGACGGCGTGGTGGATCTTGAAATAGGCCGCGATGCGGCCGTCCTCCAGGCCTTCGATCAGGTACATCCGCCACAGTGGATAGGCGCGGTCGAGGTGCGCGCTGTGCACGCGCGACACCATCGCCAGCAGCTCGCGGATGCGCCCGGGCCTGGGCAGCGCCAGATGCACGAAGTGCTGGGCGAGGTCGAACTCCTGCTCGCTGTCCCAGAAGCCGAAGCCGAAGCGCGTATGTGGGCGCCGGTCGAACGGCGGGGCGACCCGCCGGGACTCGCGCAGGCGGTTGGCCAGTTGCGAGGCGAAATCCGGCGCTGCGTCGGCAGGCGGGCGGAACAGGATCAGACCGCCGACGTGCAGGGGCATGTGCCGTTGCTCGACGAGCAGGAAGGCGGAGTCGATCGGAGACAGTCGATGCACGTGCGGCTCCCCTTTCCACGGACGGTGTCGGTCGCGGTCCAGCCTGAGAGCTCCCGCCGAGCCCGTCAATACGTACAAGGCGCGACGATGGCGCGGCGATCAGGGCCGCTTCTGATCGAGGCGCGTCTGTGTCGGATTGACCAGGCCCAGGCTGTCCTGCGGGCGCGGGCGCTCGGGCAGGTGGGCGGCGATGAACAGGCTGCGGACGCCGCGCAGCACGCGCGCGACGGGGTCGTCCTGTTCGTCCGCATCCGCGCAGTCGCCGATGCAGGGCAGCTGGCCGGAATAGACCGCCTTCAGGCTGTCCAGTTCGGAGGGCTGGCCCTCGACGATCACCGGGTCGAGCTGTTCGGGTTCATCGGTCTGTGCCGACGCGAAGGCCGGAACCGACAACGAGGCTGCAACGAGCAAGCGCCGTCCGATCATCGTCGAGCCCTCCTGTGTCCGGGTTGACGCTACGCCGGCGCCGCACGCCGCGCAAGCACTCTCACGACGAGCAGCTGACCGCGATGTGGCGTTCGCCCGGCGGTGGTTCCTCGGCGTAGGCGGCGTGCTCCGGCTGCTCGTCGAACGGATGGCGCAGGACGCGCAGCAGGCGCTCGGTCTCGCTGCTGCCGCCCCGTTCGGCCTCGGCGATCGCGCGCTGCGCCAGATGGTTGCGCAGGATGTATTTCGGATTGCAGGCATTCATGCGCGCGGCGCGTTCGGCGTCGTCGGACTGCTCGGCGCGCAGGCGGGCGCGGTAGTCCGGCAGCCAGGCGTCGAGCGCTTCCAGATCGAGGATGCGCGCGCGCAGTTCGGTGGCCGGGTCGTCGTCTGCGACGCGCACGCTGGCCAGCGCGCGCAGCGACAGCGTGAAATCGGCGCGGCCGCGGTGCAGCAGCGTCAGAAAGCGGTTGATCAGCGCAGGATCGTCGTCCTGCTCGTCGCGCAGGCCGAACTTGGCGCGCCACAGGCGGGTCATCGCCTGCGCATAGGCGTCCGGATAGCGGTCGAGAAGGGTCTGGCCGATCTCCGCCGCCTGTTCCGGGTCGTCCGCCAGCAGCGGCACGCAGGACTGGATCAGGCGCGAGCAGTTCCAGTGACCGATCGCCGGCTGCCGGTCGTAGGCGTAGCGGCCGCCGGGGTCGGAGTGGTTGCAGACGTGGCCGGCGTCGAAGCCGTCGATGAAGCCGTAAGGGCCGTAGTCGAGCGTCAGGCCGAGCACGGACATGTTGTCGGTGTTCATCACCCCGTGGCAGAAGCCGGCCGCCTGCCAGCGCGCGATCAGCTCGGCGGTGCGGACCGTGACGGCTTCGAGCCAGCGCGCGTGGCGATCGGGGCGTCCGCTCAACTCGGGGAAATGCTCGTCGATCACGTGGTCGGCCAGCGGTGCGAGGCGCTCGTGCTGTCCGCGGCTGTAGAACAGCTCGAAGTGGCCGAAGCGCACATGACTGGGCGCGACGCGGCAGATCACCGCGGCGCGTTCGACCGTCTCGCGTTGCACCGGATCGTCGGCGACGATCAGCGACAGCGCGCGCGTGCTCGGGATGCCCAGGTGGTGCAGGGCCTCGCCGGCGAGGTATTCGCGCAGGCTCGACCGGATCACCGCGCGGCCGTCGCCGAAACGCGAGTAGGGGGTTTTGCCGGCGCCCTTGAGCTGCAGATCCCAGGATTCGCCGCGCCGGTTGCGCACCTGGCCGAGCAGGATCGCGCGGCCGTCGCCGAGCTGCGGCACCCAGCCGCCGAACTGGTGCCCGGCATAGATCGTCGCGATCGGCTCGGCGCCGGGCAGCGGCCGGTTGCCGGCGAAGATCTCGATGAACCGCTGCGTCAGCAGCTGCGCCGGATCGAGGTCGAGCAGGGCGGCGACCTCGGTGTTGGCATGCAGCAGGCGCGGGTTCGTCAGCGGCGCCGGTTCGACGCGCGAGAAGTAGGCCTCGCCCAGACGGGCGTATCGGTTGTCGAGCGCCAGCGTGTCGAGGTCGCGCAGCGGCGCGATGCGGGGGTCTTCAGCGACATTCATGGGCTTAGTCTTACACTTCACCGATGTGCGATACACAGGTATTGATGGCCGGGGACGCGGTCTGGTTCGCCAAGAACTCGGACCGTGAGCCGTCCGAACCGCAGCCGGTCGTGCGCTATCCGGGGGTTTCCGGCGATGCGACGCCGCGGCTGCGCGTCTCGCACATCGAGATCGAGCAGGTGCCGGATCGCCACGCGACGATCCTGTCGCAGCCGGCCTGGTGCTGGGGCGCGGAGATGGGCGTCAACGACGCCGGCGTTGCGATCGGCAACGAGGCGATCTTCTCGACGCGCGCGAGCCTGGCGCCCGGGCTGCTGGGCATGGACCTGGTGCGCCTGGGCCTGGAACGCGGCGCGAGCGCGGAAGCGGCGATCGAGGTGATGACCGGCCTGCTCGAACGCCACGGTCAGGGGGGACCGGCCGGCTATCAGGACCGACGCTTCTGCTACGACAGCAGCTTCATCGTTGCCGACGGCCGCGGCGCCTGGGTGCTCGAAACGGCGGGGCGCAGCTGGGCGGCGCGGCGCGTGCAGACGCACGAAGCGATCTCGAATGCGTTGACCATCGGTTCGGACTACGAGCGCGGCTCCACCGATCTGCGCGACGCGCGCATCGATTTCGCGCGCCGTTTCGACACCCGCTTCATGCCGTACTTCGCGCGTTCGCACGCGCGCCGCGCCCTGTCGCTGCGCTGCCTGGACCGCGCCGGCGAGGGCGGTTTCGCGCGCATGGCCGCGCATCTGCGCATGCACGCGCGCGGCAACGAGGATCCGGCGGATGGCAGCAACGCCGATGTGTGCATGCACGCGGCCGGTCTGATCCGCCGCCACCAGACCACGGGTTCGATGATCGCGCGCCTGCGACCGGGCGATGTCGAGGTCCTGTTCACCGGCACCTCGGCGCCGTGCCTTTCGATCTTTCGTCCGGCCGCCTTCAGCGATGACTGGAGCGTGCTGACACCGGCGGAGCAGCGGATCGAGTCGCCGCTGTGGCGGCGTCACGAGTGGCTGCACCGCTGGGCGCTGGCCGACCGCGGCCTGCGCGAGCGTCTGCGGGCGACGCGCGACGAGGTCGAGCGGCAGATGTTCGCGTTGCTCGAACCCGGCGCGCACGGCGAGGCGCGCCACCGCGCCGACCGGCTCGCCGCGGCTTGGCACAAGGTGCTCTGGGAGTCCTTGGCGCAACTGCCTTCGCCGCGGCTGTCGCCGCACTGGCGCGGCTTGTCCGCGCGCGACGGCATCGATCCGGCGCGCGCCCCGCTGTGAACTGGGTTCAGATGCCCTGCGAGTAGGGGCGGATGCCACGCAGATCCTCGACGCCGTCCCGGCAGCCGCGCGCGAACTCCGCCGGATAGCTGTCGCAGATGCGCGGGTCGTCGAGGTTGCTGCTCTGCGCCCACTGGTAACCCTCGCTGTGGGTCTGGCAGTGCTCCCTGCAGGGACTTGCTTCGCTCATCGGCGCGAGGCCGCGGCCGCCGGCGCAGGCCGACAGCAGGCTGGCGAGCAACAGCGCGGCGGGTCGGAGGAGGCGTGTGCTGGAACGCTGGAACGGGATCATGGCTGCGCAGTGTACGCGGTGGCGTGACTAGCGAAAAAGCGCATCGTTCCCGTTGATCCAGGTCAGCGCGCCTGCGTCAGCCGCCTGCGATGCTGACACCGTGGTCGAGTCAGCGGTTCTCGCCACGGCTCTCCTCCACGCCAGGCACTGTCTCTCCCCCGACGTCTGGCGTCCTCGCGCGGCGGTGTCCTGCACCGCCGCGTTTCTTGTCGGGGAAAGCGCTCAGCCGTCGAGGAAGCGCACACCGGTCAGGTCTTCGGACAGTGCCCACAGCCGCGCGCCGGCGGTTGCATCCCGCGCCGCCGGACGACAGCCGACCTTGCGCGGGAAGCCGCGCAGCTGCCGCCAGCCATCCGGGCCGATGTAGTCGCCGCTTTGCACGTCCGGCGCAGTCGCCGCATACAGGGTCGGCAGCGCGCCGCGGTCCGCCGGCTGGCTGAACAGCAGATTGCCCAGCTGCATCGCCCAGCGGCCGACCGTCGAGCGCGCCTGGGCGGGGCCGACGAACATCAGATTGGTCGCCGAATAGCCCGGATGCGCGGCGGCCGCGGTGACCGCGGTCCGGCGCTGGCGCAGGCGCCGGTCGAGTTCGAAATGGAACATCAGATTGGCGAGCTTGCTCCGGCTGTAGGCGTCCCACTTGTGGTAACGGCTGCGCTCGAAGTTGAGGTCGTCGAGGTCGAGTCCGCGCGTCCAGCGGTGCGCGAGGCTGGCGACGTTGACGATGCGCGCCCCCGGCGTCGCCTGCAATGCCTCCAGCAGCAGGCCGGTCAGCGCGAAATGGCCGAGGTGGTTGGTGCCGATCTGCATCTCGAAGCCGTCGCGGGTGCGCTGCAACGGCAGCGCCATCACGCCGGCGTTGTTGATCAGGCCGTCGAGGCGCTCGTTGCGCGCAAGCTGCGCCTGCGCGAACGCGCGCACCGTGGCGAGATCGGCCAGATCCAGCGTCGCCGCCTCCACCCGGGCGTCGGGCACGCGGCGCCGGATCGCCGCGAGTGCGGTCGCGGCCCGGGCCGGATCGCGGCACGCCATCACCACCTGCGCGCCTGCGGCGGCGAGGCCGGCGCTCGTTTCCAGGCCGAGGCCACTGTTGGCACCGGTGACGATGAAGCGCTTGCCGTGTTGTGGCGCGATGTCGGCGGCGGTCCATGCTCGTTCCATCGGTGCGGCTCCCAGCGAGTGCGCGGCTACAGCGTAGCGCGGCGCGCGCCGCTACGATGTCAGCCGATGACGCAACCGCTGCCGCGCAAGATCATCCATGTCGATATGGACGCCTTCTACGCGTCGGTCGAGCAGCGCGACGATCCGCTGCTGCGCGGCCGGCCGGTGGTCGTCGCCTGGCGCGGCGCCCGGTCGGTGGTCTGCGCGGCGTCCTACGAGGCGCGGCGCTACGGCGTGCGTTCGGCGATGCCGGCGCTGCGCGCCGAGCGCCTGTGCCCGGACGCGGTGTTCGTGCCGCCCGATTTCACGCGCTATCGCGCCGTGTCGCGCCAGGTGCGCGCGATCTTTCGGCGCCATACGGACCGGGTCGAGCCGCTGTCGCTGGACGAAGCCTATCTCGACGTCACCGACAACCGCCTGGGCCTGCCGTCCGCGACCGAGGTGGCCGAGTTGATCCGCCGGACGATCCGCGAGGAGCTGTCGCTGACTGCCTCGGCCGGCATCGCGCCGAACAAGTTCCTCGCCAAGATCGCATCGGACTGGCGCAAGCCGGACGGCCAGTTCGTGATCCGGCCGCGCGACGTGGAGGCATTCCTCGCGCCGCTGCCGGTCGGGCGCATCCCCGGGGTCGGCAAGGTCATGGAAGGCCGGCTGCTGCGGCTGGGCGTGCGCACCGTCGGCGAGCTGCGTGCACTGTCGGCGGCGACACTGGAGCGTGCGTTCGGGCGCTACGGCATCCGCCTGCATGAACTCGCGCGCGGCATCGACGACCGTCCGGTCGAGCCGGACCGGCCGGTGCAGTCGATTTCCACGGAAGACACTTTCGAACGCGATCTGCCGCTGACCGAACTGCTGCCGCACGTGCGTCGCCTCGCCGAGAAGACCTGGGCGGCGGCGCGCAGGACGCCGCGCGTCGGCCGCACCGTCGTGCTCAAGCTCAAGACCGCGGACTTCCAGGTGCTGACGCGCAGCCTGACGCCGCCGTCGCCGCCGCGGCAGGCGGACGAGTTCGTCGCGCTGGCGGTGTCGCTGCTGGAACGAGTGGACCGGTCGGCCGCGGAGCGTTACCGCCTGGCCGGGGTGGGGCTGGGCAACTTCAGTGAAGCGGACGATCCGCGCCTGCAGCCCGACCTGTTCGCATCCGACCCGCCTATGCCGCGCGATTGATCTCGTCGATCTGGCCGTTGAGCGTCCAGTAGTCGTAGAGGATGCCGAGGCCAAGCAGGCCGATCGTGCACAGGTAGAGGATGCCGGTGATCCACTTGCCCATGTAGAAGCGGTGGATGCCGAACACGCCGAGGAAGGTCAGCAGCAGCCAGGCGACGGAGTAGTCGTTAGGGCCGGGCTGGTACCGGCGATCGGCGCTGCGGTCCATCGCCGGGATCAGGAACAGGTCGATGATCCAGCCGACGAGGAACAGGCCCAGCGTGAAGAACCAGATCGTGCCGCTGATCGGTCGGCCGTAGTAGAAGCGGTGCGCGCCCATGAAGCCGAAGATCCACAGGAGATAGCCGATGACCAGGCTGTGCGTGTTCCGTTGGTCGTTCATCTGTGATACGCCGCGTTGTGTCGATGGGTCATCGTAACCCGCGAAGAGTCGCCCTCAGGCCGCCCTGGCGACCCCGGAATAGACATAGGTCATCGGCCGCGGACCGGGCAGATAGTGCGCATCCAGCTCGGCGATGCGGAATCCGCCGGCTTCGATCAGCGCGGGGATGTCGCGGTTGAGGTGGCAGCCGCCGGCGAGCGGTTTCCACAGCGGCGTCAGGCGGTTCTGCCAGCCGCGCACCGCCGGCTCCGGCGCCAGGCCGTGTTCGCAGAACAGCAGCTCGCCGTCCGGCTTGAGGACGCGGCGCATTTCCACGAGTGCCGGCACCGGATCGGGAATCGTGCACAGCGTGAAGGTGGTGACCACCGTGTCGAAGCTGGCGCTGTCGGCGCCGATGCGCTCCAGTTCCAGCGGCACCATCTCGACCGGGATCGCGATGCCGGCCGCGCGCCGGCGCGCCTTGGCCTGCATCTCGGCGGACGGATCGACGCCGAAGATGTGGGTGACTCTCGAAGGATCGTAGAACGCCAGATTGAGTCCGCTGCCGATGCCGATCTCCAGCACGCGGCCGCGGGCGCGCGGCACGATCTGCGCGCGTGCTTTCATCACATCGCCCATGCCGCAGGCGCAGTCGATCAGGTGCGGCAGGATGTGACGGTCGTAGAAGCCCATGAGTCGGTTCGCATGCTGGCGGGAGCGCGAAGTGTGCCGCCCCGGGGTCTCAGGCGTCGAGATGCTCGGCGATCGGTGCGATGCCGTCGGGGAGGGCGGCGACGCCGCCCAGGCGGTTCCACGGCTGCAGGCAGCCGTGGAAGTCGGACGCGACCGAGCCGGCCAGCCCGTGTTCCCGCGCCTCGCGCGCGCTGGACTGGATCTCGGCGGCAGCCGAGTTGCCACAGCAGACCTCGATGCCGTCGCCGCCCAGCGCGCGGAACTGAGCGAGCAGGCGGCCGCGTGCGCTCGTGCCCAGCGTATAGCGCCGCGGATGGGCGAGCACTGCGAGCCCGCCCGCAGACTTGATCCAGTCCAGCGCCTGATCGAGTTCGGCCCACTGCGTGGCGACGTAGGCCGCCTTGCCGTTGGCCAGATAGCGGCGGAAGGCGCGCTTGGCGTCGCGGCAGATGCCGGCGTCGATGAGCAGGCGCGCGAAGTGGCTGCGCGTGATCTGGCCGCCGGCGGCCAGCGCCTCGGCGCGCGCCAGGGCGTCGGCGACGCCCAGGCGTTCGATCTTCGCCGCGACGGCCCGAGCGCGCGCCGCGCGGCGTTGCTGCAGCAGCGCGAGTCCGTCGTGCAGCGCGCGGGCAGTCGGATCGATGCCCAGGCCGACGAGGTGCAGCGTGCGCCGCTCCCAGGTCACGGACAGCTCGACGCCCGGCACCAGGTGCAGGCCGTGACGGCGCGCTTCCTGCTGCGCCGCTTCGATGCCGGCCACGCTGTCGTGGTCGGTCAGGGCCAGCATGCGCACGCCCGCACCGGCGGCCCGGGCGACCAGCGCGGCGGGCGTCAGCTCGCCGTCGGAGGCGGTGGAATGCGCATGCAGATCGACCGTCGATCCCGCGCGGGCGGTGGCCTCAACCATGCAGCGGTGCCGGCGGCCGCGGCTGCGGATCGTACCAGTAGGTGCGTGCCGACTCGTGCAGTGCGTGGCGGCGCGTATTGTCCGGCAACCAGCGCTGGTGCGAGGTCGCGGCGCGGATCAGGAAATCGAACAGCGTGAGGTGTTTGCGCAGGATGCGCTGGTGCCGGTGCGGGGCGATCGGATTGAAGATGCCGAGCATCGAGAACGCCTGCGCCGGGCGCTTCTTCACCCACAGCCACGAGCCCATCTCCAGCGTCAGCGGAATGAAGCGGCGGCTGCCGCGCGCCCGGCTGCGGTCGTAGAGGTAGTCCCACAGGTCGCCGTGCGTGGTGTAGCGGCGCGCCTGCGGCTCGATCAGGTAGAAGTGGTGGTAAGGATGCGCACTGTGGAACAGGTTGCGCAGCGTGTAGATGTCGGCGAGGCAGTCGATCGGCTGGCGGCTGCGCGCGTAGGGAAACCAGATGCGGTCGGTCATGCCGAAGCCGGAATGGCAGTCCAGCGTCAGGCTGAAGCGGTGCGGCAGCAGGCGTTCCTCGACGACGCGGCACAGCGCCTGTGCCTCGGGCTGCATGTCGGCGTCGCGCCGGCCGCGGTACCAGGGCAGCAGCGGCGACAGGCGCTGGCCGCCGAGCGGCCACGGCACGCTGTGATCGGCCTCGACCGGCGCGTTGCGCATCAGATCGACGCCGGACGGGTTTGCGCGTGTCCGGCGGCGCATGCCGCCGGGGTTGACCACCGGCATGAACACCAGGCGGACGCGGCGCAGCGTCTCATGCAGCAGCTCGTCCCATTCGAGGCGTTCGACCAGGCTCTGCAGATAGGCGAGCAGCACGTGCGAGCCGATGCGCTCGACGCCGTGGACGCCGCCGAAGAATCCGACTGCCGGCACCTCCGCAGCCGTCGCGCCCAGTTCCAAGCAATACACCGGCAGCCGTTCGCGGCCGGCCGCGACCTCGTGGACGATATCGCTGCGCAGATGGCGGCCGGCGCGCCGGATCAGCGACTGGATGGCTTCGAGTTCGGGATTGTCGCCGCCGCTGAACGGGCTGTGGAGGACGTGCGCCATCGCGCGATCATAGCGGCGATGGCCGCACGCCCGTGTGACAGTTCAGGACGCGTCGGGACTGGCGTCCGGCTTGCGTCTCGACGGCGTGCCGATCACGGTGCGGGTCACTTCTCCGGCCGCCTTGTTGACGCCGCGGATCGTGCCATAGACGGCGTCCGAGATCAGGTCGTGCGTCTGCCGCACGATGCGGGTGGCGTCGCGCGTGACCGGGATGGCTTCGAGGATGCCGAAGGGGATGCGCGAGATGCCCCGATGCACGGCGCGCACGGTCGCGGTGCCGGTGTCGATCGCGGTCTCGGCGAGCCGCTGCGCGCCGGCGAGGCGGTTCTGCATCTCGCGCAGCCGCCGCGCCTCGATCAGCAGGGCCGCGTCGCGGCGCAGCTGCGCGGCGTCCTGTTCGACCGCGCGCTCGAACGCCCGCACGCGCCGGGCGGCGAGCGTCAGCGCCGCGGCCGCGCCGAGAATGAGCGCCAGTTCAAGCCAGGCCATGGACCTTGACGTCGGCCTGCACGCCCTTTTCGCTGAGCTCGGTGCGCAGGATCGCGGCGGTCTTCTGGTAGACGATCCGGCGGATCAGGTTGGGGGCGATCGTGCTGATCGGTCCGGCGAACTCGGATTCCTGCGCCGCCAGCTCGATGGGATTGAGGATCTCGATGCTGATCACGGCCGTGCGCTGCTGGGCCAGCAGCTCCGCGGCATCGGGCGGCAGCCGGCCCCAAGTGCCGGCCAGCGCGCGGTGGTCCTCCTGCAGCGTCGCCAGCAGCGCGCGGTAGCGGCCGAGCCGGCGCCACAGCATGATCAGTCCCGCCGCGAGGATCAGCAGCAACGACAGGTTGATCCAGTGCATCGTCCGCTCCGGCTAACTGCCGGTACGTTACCACGCTGCCCGGACGTCCCGGCATCAGTCGCCGAAATGCAGGTGTGCGTCCACGCCGTCGCGCGGCGGCAACTGCAGATACCAGCCGACCGCACGCAGCCGCTCGATCACGGTGCCGACGTCGGCGCGCGCGAGTCGCCGCCGCGGGTGCAGCGTCAGTGCCATGACGGGCGAGAGCCGGCCGGTGCGCTGCAGCAGCTCCGCCGGCAGGTGCTCGGTCGTCAGGTCCGCGCGCAGATAGACGTACATCTCGTGCTGGCGGCTGCAGCGATACACCTGGCAGTCGATGGGCGCTGGTGGCGGAATCTCCGATGACACGGTGGGCGATCAGCGGGCGCCGAGCACGGTGGCGGCCTTGTCCAGATCCTTGGGCCGCACCCAGAACACGGCGCCGTAGCGGTCCGCGCCCGCGGCGATCGCATCCACCGCCGTGATGTTGATGCCGGCCTTGCCGAGCTTCTCCGCGAGCTTGCCCAGCGCACCGGCACGGTCGCGGCCCTGCGCGAGAAAGCCGGTCTTCTTCTTCGACAGCTTCCAGCCGTAGCGCCGCGCGACCGCTTCCAGTTCCGCCGAGTCCTGCGGGATCAGTTCCACCTGCGAGCCGCCGGCACCGGCCGGGAACGCGGTCAGGGCCAGCAGGTTCACGTCGTGCTTCTTGAGCGTCTTGAGCAGGTGGGCACCCTCGCCGGGCCTGTCGTTGGCGTGCAGCACATAAGTGTTCACCTTGCGGATGCCCTTGGCCATGTGAGTCCCCATGCGTGTGTGCCCGGACGGCGACCGGACGAGCATACTCCGCTGCGGCCGCCGGCGCGGCGCATTGATGTCGGTCAGTGACGGTTCATCGGACGGGTAGAAGATTGAACGTAATGGTGCCGGTCGAGGGAATGACCGGCGGCCGGGCCGCCGCCAGACGGCCGGTACCCATGAACAGGAATCGAAGCAGGAGGAAAGCCGTGAGCATGAACAAGAGCATCGGCAGCGCCTTGGTGGCGCTTGCCTTGGTGGGCTGCAACAGCGGCAACGACGGGCCGGCACGGCTGTCGATCGCCATCACCGATGCGCCCGTCGATTCGGCCGATGCGGTGGTGGTGACTTTCACCGGACTGCAGCTGCTCGACAGCGGCGGCGGCGTGCGCCAGAGCTTCACGTTCGACCCGCCCAAGAGCATCGACCTGCTGCAGTTGCAGGGGCAGCAGAGCACGTTCCTGGTGGAAGGCGAGGCCGTGCCGGTCGGTGTGTATGACCAGGTGCGCCTGATCATCGATACCGCGAATGCCAGCTGCAACAACCTGACCGGCGACTATGCCTCCTACATCACGATCGACGGGACCGACTACCCGCTGATCGTGCCGAGCGGCGGCGCGTCCGGGCTCAAGGTCATGGGACCGATCACGGTGGCCCAGGGCGGCACCGCCTCGTACACGGTCGATTTCGACCTGCGCAAGTCCATCGCCGAGCGCGGCGCGACCGGCTGCTACAACCTCCGGCCGGTGCTGCGCGTCGTCGATAACGCCCAGGTCGGCACGCTGGCCGGCACGGTGGACGCCGGCCTGTTGCAGCAGGCCGGCTGCACGGCCGATCCGGTCACCGGCGCCGGCGCCGCCGTCTATGTGTACAGCGGCAGCGGCGTCGTGCCCGACGATGTCGATGGCGCGTTCCCGGAACCGCTGACTTCCGCCTTGCTGGCGCCCAAGGACGATGGTTCCGGCGACTTCGGCTATGCGGTCGGCTTCCTGCTCGCCGGCGACTACACCGCTGCGCTGACCTGCCAGGCCGGTGACGACACCGCCGAAGCCAGTGAGAACATCGCCTTCAGCGGCACCACGGACGTCGCCATCGCCGCGGGCCAGACGACGACGCGCGACTTCACGCTGGGAGCCCAGCCGACGGCCAGTCCCGCGCCGACCGCGTCGCCCGAGCCGACGGCCAGTCCGGCGCCGACCGCATCGCCCGAACCGACGGCGAGCCCGGAGCCCACCGAGACACCCGAACCCACCGCGACGCCGGCATCGACGTCCTGACGTCGATGCAGTCCGCGGAGCCGGCCCGCAGGGCCGGCTCTTTTTCGTTGCCGTGGCGACCGCGGCGTGCGTCTCTGATGCAGGTCAACGCACCGCAGGCGTCAATGCCGGACAGTGGCCTCACCTTCTCATGGAGCCGGACATGTCCCGACTCAGCGTTGCATTGCAAAACGATCTCAAACTCCTTGCGCTGCTGCGCGACGAGCTTGGACTCCAGGCCCATCTGTTCAAGGCGGAGATGCGCGACCGCTGGCAGGATCTCGAAGGCAAGTGGGACGTGCTCAAGGTGGCGGTCGCCAACGCCGAGAACGCTGGTGCCGATGCAGCGCGCGAGTCCGAGAGCGCCATCGGCCTGCTCGCCGACGCGCTGCGCAAGGGTTACGAGAACGTGCGCAAGTCCCTCGGCCGCTGACGGCCGCGCGACGCGGCCGAAAATCGAATATCGATAGGGCCAGCCGCTCTCAAAAATCCGTTCCCTGCGGGGGATGATTGGCCTAGCATTTCGGGCCTCATCCGCAGCTTCGGGACGGAACCATGGAGTCGGTTTTCTTGCAGGCGCTGGCCGGTGGCGTACTGATCGGCGTAGCGGCGTCGCTGCTCTTGCTGGGCAGCGGCCAGATCGCCGGCATCAGCGGCATCCTCGCCCAGCTGTCGCGTGGCGATGCCGGCGTGCGGCACTGGCGCGCGTGGTTCCTGGTGGGGATGCTGCTCGCACCGTGGCTGTGGCTGGGTGCCACCGGGCGCGCGCTGCCGGCTTCGCTGGATCTGTCCGTGCCGCTGTTGATCGGCACCGGCCTGCTGGTCGGCTTCGGCACGCGGCGCGCCAATGGCTGCACCAGCGGCCACGGTGTCTGCGGCCTGGGCAACCGGTCGATCCGCTCGCTGGTGGCGGTCGCCACCTTCATGGGCGTTGCCGCGATCACCGTGTTCTTCGTCCGCCACGTCATCGGAGTGGCCTGACATGCGCACGACCCTGTCCTTCGTCCTGCCCGCCTTCGCCGGCCTGCTGTTCGGCTTCGGTCTGATCCTGTCCGGGATGACCGATCCGCGGAACGTTCTCGGTTTCCTCGATGTGGCCGGTGCGTGGAATCCGGCGCTGGCCTTCGTCATGGGCGGTGCCGTCGCGGTGACCCTGCCGATGTTCGCCTGGGCACGCCGGCGCGGCCGTGCCCTGCTCGGCGCTCCGCTGGCCTTGCCGGACCGGCGGTCGATCACGCCCGGCTTGATCGGCGGCAGCGCGCTGTTCGGTCTGGGCTGGGGTCTGAGCGGGGTCTGCCCGGGGCCCGGATTCGTCCTGGCCGCCACCGGTTCGTGGCAGGCGCTGCTGTTCGTCGCGGCGATGGTCGGCGGCTTCTGGCTCAGCGATGCGCTGCAGGCGAATCAGCAAACGGAGTCCTTTCCAATCCAGAGATGAGCCTGAAGGGCGGGTCTGAGTGAGGGGCTGTCAGGCGGCGGGACGCTGGGCTTTGCTGATGGAAAGGAACAACTGATCCCGAGCCTGATTGAGGCGTCGGGCGGCGTCATTGTCGCTGACTGAGAAGGCGACGGCATCCAGAGTTTCGAAGCAGATGCCGTGCTTGAGGTACTGGCCGGCGTCGGGCAGCGACTTGAGCTTGTCGTAGGGCGTCATCATCTGCTCATAGCGATAGCGCTTGCGGATACGGCCTTTGGCGTCGACCTCTTCGGTGGGGAAGAAGCAGGGGCGGTGGAAGTTCAGATAGGGCGACAGCACGTTCTGGGCGAAGTCGTTGACGCGGGCGGCGAAGCGTCCCGGGATGTGGGCGTAGCCGAAGTGCTTGCGCACGACGGCGCCGTTCTTGGACTCGACCAGGGCGTTGTCGTTGCTGCGACGCGCGCGCGACTTGGTGAACTCCTGGACGTGGAGCTTGTTGAGCAGGGCACAGACGCGGTGATTGATGTACTCCGAGCCGTTGTCGGCATGAAAGCCCAGAACGGTGAAGGGGAAGCGCTCGATCAGGGCTTCGAGCACTGGCAGCAGGAAAGCCTCCGAGATGCGCTCGACCGAGCCGACGAACTGGAACTGGGTGACCTCGTCGACCAGATTGAGGTGATACAGGCCCTTGATGCCG
>NZ_JBEAAM010000062.1:0-629 GCF_040066175.1 Fontimonas sp. SYSU GA230001 | reverse complement strand
GCGCCGCTCCGGCGGCCCCCGCCACCTTCATCTTCTTCTTCGGCATAGATGCTCCTGGTTCTCATCTTATGCCTCACACACAAAATTCAGGACAGGCCCACCCCATCTTGAGCGCCTGGGCCTGCTCCGCCAGTGCATCGAGGGCCTTGCTGCGCTCAGCGTCGATCCGCTCCTTGTACGCGATCACGTCCTGGTAGCGGACGCGGCGGTGCGTGCCGATCTTGTGGAACGGGATCTCGCCGCGCTCCAGCAACTGCACGAGGAACGGTCGCGAGACGTTGAGCACATCCGCTGCGTCCTGGGTCGTCAGCTCGGCGTGGATCGGGATGATGCTGACCGCGTTGCCCTCACCGATTTCGGTCAGGACGTCCACGAGTAGCCGCAGCGCCGACACCGGGACGCGAACCGGATGGGCCGCGCCCTTTTCGTCAAAGATTTCGATCTGTTGGGTTTCCGCGCGGGTCTGCAGGAAGGCGGACAGCGCCCGACCGCTCTCGCGGGCGATGGCAACTTCTTCGGCCGTGGGCAATTGCGTATTCCGCGCCATGCCGGTCCATGATTCCGCCGCATGTCGGTCCAGCGTTCCGCGGCAAGCCGGTCCACGATTCCGCGGCATGTCGGTCCAGTAG
>NZ_JBEAAM010000061.1:0-762 GCF_040066175.1 Fontimonas sp. SYSU GA230001 | reverse complement strand
GATTTCCGACGCACCGCCGACAACCTCATCGTCAATGCCAGAGCGGGTTGCAGCCGGAGCATGGGCGTCAAATCACCCACACGGAATCACGAAGAGCCATACAAATTGCACGCCCCTCGCGTCGACGTTAGTGAGCACTGCATCCACGAGCAAAGCTACGAAGGTCGCTTCCAGCCGCGAACAGGCTAACAAGATTGCACAACGGCTTCCTGGTGCGCTATTGACACTTCTGGGGGTCGAGAATGCCCACGCGAGTCTGACTTATAACAGTGACAAAGACGGCAGCGGAGGCGGCGAAAAGTCGATCACATATGGCGGGATAACGCTCGGCCGCTTTAAATACGCTTGGGGGTATTATTTTAGGTACCGCTGCGGCTTTATGTCGTCGGGTGTTGGCTGCGAAGCCTTCGGGGAATTTTACGCCGCCGGCAACCTAAAGTACGCCGCTACAGGGTCAGATAATGTTATGGCAGTACTGCCACTGGGCGTCGTATGCACAAACTACTGTGCCTTTTCCGGGACAACACAGTTCACGACTTCAATGGTCAATGATAAGTGGCTTGGCGGCAGCCCCAATTTCGACGGCGTTGACTACGCAATCTCGTCCGGCAGTTTGGAGAATTGGAAGCTCCGCGGAGATGGCAGTTTTATAAGCCATACAGCTAAGGAACGTCTGATTAAGTCGCCCGAGAGCGCGCTGGTGGGCAGCGATGAATGCAGCGCGACGAGTTAATGATCGTTTCTGGCGCCGACGCGCCCGAT
>NZ_JBEAAM010000060.1:0-1009 GCF_040066175.1 Fontimonas sp. SYSU GA230001 | reverse complement strand
TAAGGAACGTCTGAACAAGTCGCGTGGATGATGGTCTGATCGCCGACGCTGAGACAAGAGACTCGTGATGAAGCAGTTGAGCTTCGGGGACGCGGAGTACGCGGGCAAGCGTAAGCGGACGCGCAAGGAAGTGTTCCTGGATGAGATGGCGCAGGTCGTGCCGTGGAGCTCGCTCCTGTCGCTGATCGAGCCGTTCTATCCGGTGGCCGGGCGTGGCCGGCATCCGTACCCGCTGGCGACGATGTTGCGCGTTCACCTGATGCAGAACTGGTTCAGCCTGTCGGACCCGGCCATGGAAGAGGCGCTGTACGAGATTGCCTCGATGCGCCAGTTCGCAGACGTGTCGCTCGACCGGATTCCCGACGAGACGACGATTCTCAACTTCCGGCATCTGCTGGAAGCCAACGACCTGGCGCCGGAGATCCTGCGGCGAGTCAATGCGCATCTGACACGCAAGGGACTGCTGCTGCGTAAGGGCAGCATCGTCGATGCCACGATCATTGCGGCGCCGAGCTCGACCAAGAACGCCGAAGGCGAGCGTGACCCCGAGATGCACCAGACGAAGAAAGGCAATCAGTGGTACTTCGGCATGAAGGCGCACATCGGCGCCGATGTCGATTCCGGGCTGGTCCATACCGTCGTGACCACCCCGGCCAACGAAGCCGATATCGAAGTTGTCGACGAACTGCTGCACGGCAAGGAAGCATTCGTTCATGCCGATGCCGGCTACACCGGCGCCGACAAGCGCGTCATGCGCAAGAAGCTGCGCTGGGAGATCGCGCAGCGTCCGGGTCGAATCAAGGCGCTGCCGGAAGGTCGTCAGAAGCGAGCCATCCAGCAGGCCGAGCATCGCAAGGCGAGCATCCGCGCCAAGGTCGAGCACCCTTTCCGTGTCGTCAAACGTCAGTTCGGATACATGAAGGTGCGCTTCAAGGGGCTGTCGAAGAACACCGCGCAGATCGTCACGCTGTTTGCGCTGGCCAATCTGTGGCTCGTGCGCAAGAAACTG
>NZ_JBEAAM010000059.1:0-1170 GCF_040066175.1 Fontimonas sp. SYSU GA230001 | reverse complement strand
ATTCCGGGGAACGCTGCGCGGATTTTGAGGAAGAAGTAGTGGTCGTCGCGGAAGCCGTAGGCCATGCGCTTGATGACCTTGATCTTGTTGTTGATGCCCTCGATGAGGTTGGTGCCGAGCGGGTATCGGCAGTGGGCAGGATGCCGGCGATGTAGGGTTTCAGCCGCCGGGCAAAGCGCTTGAGAGGCTCGATTCGCGAGCAGACCGCACGGTGATACCACTGGCGCCAGAGCTTTTCGGCCGAGGCGACGTAGCGGTAGTGCCAGAGCGCCTTGAGTTCATCGCGCATCAGGTAGACCACGGACAAGGGACGATTGGCCTGCAACAGTTCCTTGAGTGCCACCCGGCCCTCCGGCTGCAGGGACTGAGCATTGCGCAGCAGTAGCCAGCGCGCGCTTTTGACGACACGGCGGTTGGCTTTATCGTGGCGCAGAGCATTCGCCTGATCGACCCGGACGCGGTCGATCACCTCACGTCCGTACTTGGCCACGACGTGAAACAGGTCGTAGACGATTTCTGCTTGCGGACAGCGCGCGCGGACTTCCTCGGCGAAGCCCGCGTTCATGTCCATCACCACGGCTTTGATCCGGGCGCAGCCCTCAGGTCCGAGCAGGTCGAAGAACGGACGGACATCCTCGCGGCCCCGGCCGCGCCCCACCCACAGCACACGCTTGCGGCTGGGCTCGACAATGACGGTGGCGTAACGATGCCCCTTCTGGATCGCAAACTCGTCCATGCCCAGAATCTCGACGCCGGACAGGTCAACCGGGCCCAGCTTGCGCGTCAGCGCCGCGCAGTCGATGGCCTTGACGGTCTTCCAGTCCAGGCCAAAGTAGCGGGCCACGTGACGGATCGACGCCACCGCGCACAGTCGCGCAACGGCGTCCGCCAGGCGCTGGGTCACCCGGGCATATGGCGGCAGCCACGCCAGCTGCTCCAGCTTCGGGCCGCACTCAGCGCAGGCCAGCCGCAGGCGGGGCACGACGACCTCGACAGAGGCCTCGAAGATCGGCAGGTCGCGCACCCGCCGCTCGCTCACGTCATGGATCGCCGAAACCATCTGGCCGCAGCCGCTACAGCGCCGGCGTCGCCGGCGGCAGGGCTCAAGCTGAATCACGCACCACGGCGCCGATACCCCTGCCTCGTGCTGCGCCCCGACAAATCGGTAGC
>NZ_JBEAAM010000058.1:0-1185 GCF_040066175.1 Fontimonas sp. SYSU GA230001 | reverse complement strand
ACACGACCAGAACCGTCATCTTCCTGATCGCCGGCAAACTCGACTTCGGCGCGGTCAACCCTCATGCCCGGTAACCCACTCGTTTTTCAACAGAGCCAGTTTGTTTTATATTGCTCAGTCAACTCACCGTGTTCCCCGCGCACGCGGGGATGAACCGGGCGCCCGGTAGGGTAGGCCTGCCGGCCTGCGGTGTTCCCCGCGCACGCGGGGATGAACCGATGGTCGCCATCATGCAAGCAAACACCGGGGCGTGTTCCCCGCGCACGCGGGGATGAACCGATCGCCGAGCTTTCCGCCGAGCATGGCCGGGAGTGTTCCCCGCGCACGCGGGGATGAACCGATGTTTTCAGCGCCGATGCCGCTGCAGCTGTTGTGTTCCCCGCGCACGCGGGGATGAACCGGCGAAGCTGCGTGAGACGAAGTCACTGGCGAAGTGTTCCCCGCGCACGCGGGGATGAACCGCTGCGGGCCGAGGATCTCCGGCAGGCCTTCGAGTGTTCCCCGCGCACGCGGGGATGAACCGTGATGCGATCTTGCCGTTCACGCCGCGCTCGCGTGTTCCCCGCGCACGCGGGGATGAACCGTCCCCCCGCCGCTACCTACCCATCCAGCGAGCGTGTTCCCCGCGCACGCGGGGATGAACCGGTGCGTCAGTCGGCTACGGGCCAGCGCGTTAAGTGTTCCCCGCGCACGCGGGGATGAACCGCCGTCACGCTGGATCGCGCGCGGCGCACCGAGGTGTTCCCCGCGCACGCGGGGATGAACCGCCGCCGACGTGCACGAGGCCTATGCCCGTTGGGTGTTCCCCGCGCACGCGGGGATGAACCGTCATCGCATCGCTCATGCCAGTTGCACCCCGAGTGTTCCCCGCGCACGCGGGGATGAACCGCTCTCGGCCAGCCGGCACTGTTGATCGAACGAGTGTTCCCCGCGCACGCGGGGATGAACCAGTACCGTACGCGTAATAGCCAATGCTACACGTCGTGTTCCCCGCGCACGCGGGGATGAACCGTCATAAGCTTCGGCGAGCTGGGGGATGCCGATGTGTTCCCCGCGCACGCGGGGATGAACCGTTAGTGGAATTGTTGGCTCTGTTGAAAAACGAGTGGGTTACCGGGCATGAGGGTTGACCGCGCCGAAGTCGAGTTTGCCGGCGATCAGGAAGATGACGGTTCTGGTCGTGTC
>NZ_JBEAAM010000057.1:0-1293 GCF_040066175.1 Fontimonas sp. SYSU GA230001 | reverse complement strand
TCTCGCAGGCCGTAGGCGCGGCGCTGGATGACGCGGATCTTGTTGTTGAGTCCTTCGACGAAGCCGAGCGAGACCTTGTTCTCGGGTCTGCAGTAGGCAGCGATACCGTCCCAATGGCGCTCGATCATCTCGGCGAACTTCTCGAAGCTCGGCAGGCGCTGCCATCGCAGCGACGCACGCCACTGGTCGAAGAACTTCCTCGCCCAGGCCTCGCTGCGGTAGTCCCACAGCTGTCCGAATCGCTCCTTGAGCAGGTAGGCAGTGTTGAGCCGCTTGTTGGCCGCCAGCAATCGCTTGAGGGCAACCCGACCGTCGACGCTCAGGTTCTCCTTGCTCGACAGCAGGGTGTACTTCTGCCCCTTGATGTAGGCCCGATCCTTGCCATTCAGTCGGGCGTACTCGGCCTTGCGAACGGCATCGAGCGCGTCGCCAAGATGGCGCATGACGTGGAACTTGTCGAACAGGATCGCCGCCTTGGGCGCGTGCGCCTGGGTGGCGGTGCGGAACGGCCTCCACATATCCATCACCGCC
This sequence comes from Fontimonas sp. SYSU GA230001, assembly GCF_040066175.1. Taxonomy (NCBI): domain Bacteria; kingdom Pseudomonadati; phylum Pseudomonadota; class Gammaproteobacteria; order Nevskiales; family Nevskiaceae; genus Fontimonas; species Fontimonas sp. SYSU GA230001. Next base: position 762 of record NZ_JBEAAM010000057.1, on the reverse strand, counting down.
AGCCGGATGCCCGCGGATTTCCTCGCTCCCAGGGCCGCGTAGAACTGTTTCATGCTGGCTTCCGACCGGTCGTTGCCACCGAACCAGATGGGTCGCTTGCGGATCAGATCGCTGACCACGATGCGGTAGGTGTGACCCTTGCGGATCGAGATCTCGTCGATGCCGATCACCTTGGGTCCCGGCAGCCCGGCACGTCGCACCTGCTCGGCCATGTACTGCTTGTCCAAGGCCTTGACCGTCTGCCAGTCGAGCTTGAACTCCTTGGCGACATCACTGATCGTCGCCTGCCGGCAACGCCGTCCGACGTGCCAGGCGAAGCGCTTGGTGTAGAACGGATTGTCGGCCAGGAAATCGAGCCGCTCGGTCTTCACCTTGCCGCATCCCCGGCAGGCGACGCGGCGAACCTCCAACTCCAGCCAGACGCGGGTGTCGCCGCAGGACAAGTCGCGCACCCGCCTTGTCTTGCGGTCGTACCACCCCGACTGGACCTGGCCGCAAGCGCCGCACACCGTTTTTTTCCCCGCCGAACGAGCGTGATCACGCGCGCCTTGGGGTCGCCGAACAGGCCCTTCACCTGCGCCTGCGGACGAAATCCATGGAACCGATACGCGTCGAGAAGGCGACGCTGCCGTGAGGAGGGTCTGGCCATCGACAAAGCGTGCCAGATTTCCGACGCACCGCCGACAACCTCATCGTCAATGCCAGAGCGGGTTGCAGCCGGAGCATGGGCGTCAAATCACCCACACGGAATCACGAAGAGCC
>NZ_JBEAAM010000056.1:0-1307 GCF_040066175.1 Fontimonas sp. SYSU GA230001 | reverse complement strand
TCATCCTCCGATGATCCCGCCGCCCCGCCGGCCTTTCAGGCTCACTTCACGTTGGAATCACGCACCCCCTTCAGGCTCATGTGTCATTGGAAGAGGCTCAAGGTGATCCGGGTGATCTCAATGCGGTATGCTCTGCCTCATGAAGAAGCGCGCTATCACTACCTCCAAGGCAGTCGATGACCTGGACGAAGTGCCGCCGTTGCCGGCGGACTTCGGTCGTCGTGCGCTGTTCCGCCGCAACTTCGTGGCCATCGATGCCGGCCCGGACGCGCCGGCCGAGTTCAAGGAACTGGTCAAAAAGCACCGGCCGCTCGCTGAAAAACTCGGCTACGTGCGCAAGGGCAAGGTGCCCAAGGGCGGCGTGAAGATCGTCAACCCGCACGCCTACACCCGCGGCAAGAAAACCGGCAAAGCGCGCGCGTGAAGCGGCTTCGCCGCGATCAATGAACCGCGTGCGCCGCGCGCCTCTGAGCGGTGGCGCCGGCTCCATCAACATCTGCGGCGAGGCTGCAGCCGCGCCGAAAACACCGATGCGGGATATCGAGCCAGGACGCATCATCAGGGCCGGCGACGGTCGAAGCTCGCCGGTCGCGGCGCGTCGCCGCCGCCTTGCGGCCGGCCTGTAGCCGGATCGCTTTCAGGCGTCCCGCACGCTCGGTCGCGGCCTGCGCCGCGCGCCGCGCCATGTCGCGCGCCAGCGCGCGCATATCCGGGCTACGGTAGTCCTGCCAGTGTCCGCCGGGCGGTGCGAACAGCTCGTTGCGCCAGGGCACCGTGAGCTGGCACACGCCGGGCCACCAGCCGCGCACGAAAGACGCATTCCACGGCGCCGACTGGCGCTCGATCGTGCGCACGATCTGCAGCGCCGGAGGCGGGATACGGCCGTGCACGCGCCAGCGCGTGATGGTGTGCTCGCACACGCCGAACACTTTGGCGCAGTACGCGCGCCTCAGCGAAAACTGACGCATCCACGCGCGCGCGGGGAACACCAAGAGCAAGGACGGCGCTGACGATCCGCACCCGACGCATCCACGCGCGCGCGGGGAACACGAAGAGCAGCGCAAGGCGACCGAAGGCAATCCCGACGCATCCACGCGCGCGCGGGGAACACGTCCTGATGCGGGCGGCACGGCCGACGCCGATCGACGCATCCACGCGCGCGCGGGGAACACCAAATGGTGGCTGGTACTCGGTGGCACGGCGTTCGATGCGCATTCCGCGAATGTCGGTCCACGATTCCGCGCGATGTCGGTCCAGCAATCCGCGGCATGCCGGTCCAGTGGTGATCGGGACGGAAATACTCTGAG
>NZ_JBEAAM010000055.1:0-1331 GCF_040066175.1 Fontimonas sp. SYSU GA230001 | reverse complement strand
AACCTGTCATGCATACAAATCGTTCCCACTCATCATGGCCGCCAGCCGGACGGCTCCCATACCGTCCAATCTACCCACTCAAATTTCAAGAGAGGCGAAAAACAACAGTTCAAAAAGGACACGACTTCGTGTTTCGTGGTGCCCGCTATCAGGTCAAAGGCAATCGCCCTAGTGGCAAGCCAGGTAGCTTTGTTACTTGGGTGCCCAAAGCAACAAACTACGAATGGGATTTTCTTGTTTGGGTGCATTACAACCAACGCTACGAAATTCAAGAGGCCTGGCTTTGGGGCGTATCGGAATACATCGCGGCATTCGACGCAATCAAACGTTTGTCGCCTGCCCATTATCGGCAAGGCCAAAGGCTTCGGTAATGTCCACACCTAACACTGCGGTCAAGCGGGACTGGCTTACAGCGGACTTCGCCCGCTTCCAGCCAGCCCCTTACCTTGGACGTTAGCCCGTGAAAAGCAGGAGAGCCGCACCTTGAGCCAAATCTTCATTCCTACTTCAAACGCAGAGCAATGGGCGCAGTTTCTCGCTGAGCCGGTTAAACACTGGCGTCAGGGTTATTCCGCTCGCACCCTTGCCTACTCATGGCAAGAGGCCAGCGGCTTTCCCACAGAGGTTGGGTCTGTTCTGGCGTCTCAGTTCCCATCGGCAGAGCTATTGCTCGCCCTGCCAGAGCACAAAGTCCCATTGCCCGGCGGTTCTCGCTCGTCCCAAAACGACATCTGGGTTCTTGCTCGCTGCAATGGTCAGCTCATTTCCATAGCGGTAGAGGGCAAGGTTTCTGAGCCATTCGGCCCCACCGTCCAAGAGTGGCAAGCAGAGTCCAGCCCCGGCAAAGCAGAGCGCCTTGCATATCTGCTTTCTCTGCTGGGCCTGTCCTCAGTTCCAGGCACCACGCGCTATCAGCTTCTGCACCGCACGGCATCGGCCATCATTGAGGCTCAACGCTTCAACGCAGCCCATGCAGTCATGCTTGTTCACTCATTCAGCCAGTCCAGTGAGTGGTTTCATGACTACGCGGCGTTTGTGTCGCTCATGGGCGGCAGCGCCACAGAAAACAGCATGGTTTCGGTTGGCTCTCGTTCCAGCGTTTCTCTTCACTTGGCGTGGGTGCGCGGCAATGCCAGCTACCTCAGCAAGTAGCACGCTATCAAGGGCTAACAAGGCGCTCCAGCCGACCGTTTTGCCTTCGCTTCGCTGCGGCAAAACGTCGGCTGAGCTTTGGCGTTGGGGCTTACGACTGATCAGGGGGCTTTGAGATGAAGCTGCATCTTGAGTGGTCACGTCCGGTACCGTTGAAGGACGCAACAGCAGAAAACCTA
>NZ_JBEAAM010000054.1:0-1344 GCF_040066175.1 Fontimonas sp. SYSU GA230001 | reverse complement strand
GGGCCTGTCTGAATTTTTGTGTGTGAAGCGATTTCACACGGTACCTCGGACGAAGCGATCGCCGTAGGCGATCGCGAACTGATTCATGGCTTCACGCCATTCCTTGGCAGCGCGTCCCCAGTCGGCGGTGATGTTACGCAAAGCCAACCAGATCAGCTTGCTCGCGGCATCGTCGCTGGGGAAGTGGCCGCGCGTCTTGATGATCTTGCGCAGCCGGGCGTGGACGCTCTCGATCGCGTTGGTCGTGTAGATCACGCGCCGCACCGCCGGCGGGAATGCGAAGAACGGAATCACACGGTCCCAGGCGCGGCGCCAAGCCGCGACGATGGTCGGGTACTTCTGGCCCCACGGACCGCGCTCGAACGCGTCCAGGGCCTTCGCGGCGGCTTCTGCACTGGGCGCCGTGTAGACCGGCTTGAGTGCGGCGGCGAGCAGCTTGCGATCCTTCCAGCTCGCGTAGTCGAGGCTGTTGCGGATCAAGTGCACGATGCAGGTCTGCAGGGTCGTCTCCGGAAACACCGCGCCCAGCGCTTCGCCGATGCCCTTCAGGCCGTCGGTGACCGCGATCAGGATGTCGCCCACGCCACGGGTCTTGAGGTCGTTGAACACCTTGAGCCAGAACTTGGCGCCTTCGGTGTTTTCGATCCACAGACCGAGGATGTCGCGCGTGCCGTCCGGCAGCACACCAAGGGCCAGGTAGATCGCCTTGTTGCGCACCACGGCGTCCTCGCGAATTTTCACCCGCAGGGCGTCGAAGAACACGACCGGATACATCGGCTCCAGCGGCCGCGCCTGCCAGGCGCTGACCTCGGCCATGACGGCGTCGGTCACCGAGCTGATGAAGTCCGGCGACACCTCCGTGCCGTACTGCTCGGCCAGAAAGCCCTGGATCTCGCGCACCGTCATCCCGCGCGCGTACATGGCCACGATCTTGTCGTCGAAGCCGGTGAAGCGGCGCTCATGCTTGGGGATCAGCAGCGGCTCGAACGAGCCGTTGCGGTCGCGCGGGACTTCGATACGCAGCGGCCCATCGTCGGTCAGCACGGTCTTGCCGCTGGCGCCGTTGCGATGATTGCCGGCGGTCTCCGGCTTGTCAGCCCCGGGCGGGTAGCCCAGATGATGCGACAGCTCAGCGCCCAGCGCCCTCTCGATCAGGGCCTTCTTCAGCGCCATCGTCGTGGCGTTGATCTGCTCAGCGCTCATCGGCAGATCAATGCCAGCAATCTGGTCAAGCAACTCCTTGGGAATCAACGGCAGCGCCGCTCCGGCGGCCCCCGCCACCTTCATCTTCTTCTTCGGCATAGATGCTCCTGGTTCTCATCTTATGCCTCACACACAAAATTC
>NZ_JBEAAM010000053.1:0-1534 GCF_040066175.1 Fontimonas sp. SYSU GA230001 | reverse complement strand
CCTGTCATGCATACAAATCGTTCCCACTCATCATGGCCGCCAGCCGGACGGCTCCCATACCGTCCAATCTACCCACTCAAATTTCAAGAGAGGCTCAATAATAATCACGTAGTGTTTTGTTTACCGGGATGACCTTGCGCCGATGAACTTGATCACGACAAAGTAAAGGAGTAGCTGAATGACGTACATTGACAACTCAGACACAAGGACCGCCAGATAGCTATTGCGGAACGGAACATTCCACTGCACGCATAAAGCAAATACAGAAGTGGTCCAGAGTATCGCGGAGTTTGCGGCAACCGCTTCGGATATGACGAGATAGAAGCCAAACGACGACACAATCGCCCACAAAACCGCAGCTAGCGTGAATAACGCAGCCATGTTGAGAATGGCGCCATTGGAGACCAAAAAAGAGAAAGCACCGAAATAGGCTACTGCAGCGCAAGAAGCTGCAGCGCATAACGCAATGGGAACCTTCTGGCACGCAACGATTCTACTCAGATTGAACCTAGCTTCTGAGGCCAACAACTCCATCGCTGTAGAGATTACAGTTCGCCTTGAGAATCCAACCACCTGCTGAACTGCGCTGACCGCAGACTTGACGTATACAAGAGTGCCTAGCTCACCCGGTGCGAGTGAATGCCCGGCAATCAGCAAAACCAAGCGACCATACAGAACTCCTGGGAGATATGTTGCGATGTACAAGAGCGAATAGCGTATCGATTCAGAGTACGCTGCCCGATCAATCTCGAGAACTCGCCATATAGCGGCGATATTGGCGGATCGCACCGAGATCCATTGAACTGTAACAGCGCAAGCAGATGTGACCACAAAAGCTGCAGTGACGTACACCTGGAGACGCCCCAGAGATACCGCCGGGTAAAGGAGCATCAGCACCAGAGACGCCGCCACCCAAGGCGCGCTGATGCTCAGCGCGCTGATTCTCGTCTTTGCCAATCCGTCGCATAGGCCAGTGGCATTGAGGCTCCATACCACAGCACCGATCAATCCAAGCAAGTACGTGGCCGGTTCAATATGCCCCGGGTATAGCTGGGACAAGAACGGGTAGAGGCCGAGTCCACCGACGCCTATCAGGAGTCCGATAGAGAAACGCGCCTGAAGCATGCCAGCTAGTGCGCCGTCGCCGGCAGGCTTTTGTACAAGCTGCGAGAGACGATAGATACCACCCGAGTCGGCTATCCACTGGACGACCGATATCACCTGCAAAGGGATACAAACAGCCGCGATGTCAGCTAGTCCTCCATTCTTGACAACGAGTGTCTGAGCCAGGAAGAAACTTCCCTGCCCAAAGATATAGCCCACAAGCAGCTCTAGCGTCTGCCGTAGTGACCGCCGCACAGTCAATTGCCAGATCCTTGAGTGATGCGCCTAGGCCGAGGAGTTCTACGCTCCACGAAAGAGAACGCCACCTTCTTAAGGAACGTCTGAACAAGTCGCGTGGATGATGGTCTGATCGCCGACGCTGAGACAAGAGACTCGTGATGAAGCAGTTGAGCTTCGGGGACGCGGAGTA